>CAYYFY010000017.1:0-13145 GCA_964471035.1 uncultured Eubacteriales bacterium | reverse complement strand
CGAAATCCGCCGCTAAACAGGAGAGCAGCTTTTCAAAGTCTTTGCTTTTAAGCTGTCCCGACACGGGAGGACGGTTCGGATAGGTTACGGTGACGACGGTTTTTTTACCGGAAATCCACGAAATATCATTCGGGTGCGCAGGGTCTACGATGGTCCAATCAAAGAAATCTTCTTCATATTTGTCGAGCCAGGTGGTTTTGTCGCCGAACCGGTTGTGCAGGTAGGTTTCTGCCGCGTCGCTGTCAAACAGTTTTTCAAGCGCCCTGAGACTCTCATCGGAACAGACCGGATAATACCGGCTCATCGTTTTGCCGTTGTTCAGCGTGTAGGTGATGGTTATCTCTTTTTTATTTGTTCCCTTGTCTGAACCGATCAGCGTTTCGTGCAGACTAAGTATGAGCGCCTTATCCTTGTCGCTCTTAAAGCCGGACAGCGTATCATCGTTTACATTAAACTCAAGGTCCGCATGCCCGAGAAAGCCTTCCACTTGTATAACGGTTACTTCGTTACCGTCGGGTATGCGCGACGCGTATCCGAATCCCCCGTAATAACAGACGACGGGCGTTACGGCGAGCAGTAGGACCAGCGGCGTAAAGCGCAGGCTTTTTATAAACGCTTCGCGTTTTCGGGTAAATACCCACAGGCACAGGAGCAAAACGACAGCCGGGGGCATCAGGATATACTCCCAGACAGCCATTTTGCCGCCGACGGACAGCGCGCTGTAGGTGCTGTAGTTGTAATGGTACAGCGCGAAATTCGCGCAAAAGACAAGCAGGACGATAAAAGTTGTGATAAGCACAGGGACAACGCGCATATTTTTTCGGCCGTTGTTCTCCGCTTTCCGGCGGGTAAAGAGCGTCCATGAAACGCCCAACAGCAGCAGAGAAGCTATCAGCCACAGGATGTACGGGAGGTATCTCGATAACGAAAAATCCAGCGCTTCCAGGGAATAACGGGGACCGCCTGTGGAAGCTGTAAACCACGGCGCGCCTGAATAGTTATCCCAAATATTTTCGCCGTAGCTTTGCTCCGATGGATCATACAGCAGCGTCAGCGGATTAAAGGCGCTGCTCTTCGGGTCAATATCGCCGATATACTGGTTATACTCGTACCCGTAACCGCGCAGAAATCCCTGAAAACAGAACGGTACATACCACTGAAAAAGACTGGGAACGAGCAGGAGAACCGCCGCGATTCCCGCCGCCGCGTAATTTGTACCCGTGAAGAGCATAGCGAGCAGAAATACGGAAAAGCCGATGAAAATAAGCGCCGCCGCGCTGACCGCGAATAACAGAAAAACCTTGATAATATACGGTTTGACGCCGTATAAGCCGATGTTGACAAGGAGCGTCAGAGCCAGCGGGACGGTGACCGCCAACAGAAACGCGATTCCCGCGGCGGCGCACCGGTTCATAAAAAGACGCGTGCGCGACAGACCGAGGCTGAAACCGACGTTTGTTTGCCGCACGCTTAAAAGAAACCGAAAAAACAAAAAAGCTGTAAGCGCGCCGAAGCCTATGAGAACAGGATAAGCAGAGTTGCCGTAACCGCCGGAAGAAAAACAAAAATCGGGGTTTCTTTCGGCGGTCAGATTCATCAGCGACGGCACCGTCGAAAGAAAAAACAGGTATGCGGCGACACTCGCCGCCGGAAGCGCCGCTGTTTTCAGACTGTGCAGGAAATCATAACGGGCGGGGTCAGAGGACGATGGATTTTTTTGTCTCATAAAATTACTCCTTTACGACGAACACCATAACGCCTGAGTCCTCATAGGTGACGAACGCGTAGTTGTATTCTTGCCCGACGGTCAGGTAATACGGGTACATTTTTTCGGACAGCCTCTGAATTTCGACGGGGTCGGTAACGGTTTTTATGTATTTGTTGTTTTTTGTGATTAACGCGAGCTCTTCGTCGGTGGGATCGGGGTTCTGTTCAATGAACGCGCCCTTCGGACAGGTGTAGAGCTCTATTTTTGTGATCGGCGTTTCGGCGGCAAGCGCGCCGTCAAGCCCCAGTGTTTTTATGCAGTCAAGGGTTTTCTTCATGGAAGCCGTAATATAGAAATTCCGTACGATGCGCCGTTCCTCGCGCACCGGGTCTCTGCCGGACGATTCGATGCTCAGAACGCCTGCAGGCGGGGTGTCGGGGGTGTAGTATTCGTCGGCGGACAGCCCGACAAGGTCGGACGCGTAGCAGTTCATCAGTTTATAGTAGCTCTCCTCGGTAAGCGCGTCGGTAATAACGGTCGAGACCCGATTGTTCGCGGGGCGCAGCGCGACGCTTCTTGAGGGACTGTAATTCAAAAAGATGATGTGCCGCGCGCGCAAAAGGTATTCGTAATCGCCGGTTTCAGGGTTGTCGAGCGCTTGCGTCTCCGTATGCGACAGCCATGCCGATCTATCGCCGAGCTGTTCATAGAGGTACTTTTCCGCCGCGTCGCTGTCGAACAGTCCGGCATAGGCTTTTAACGCTTCGTCGGTACAGGAGTAATAGGAGCGATAGATTACGCTCTTGTCCTTAAGGATGTATTTTATGGTGACTTTTACACCGCTGTCCCGACTTACTTTTGCCAGCAGCTTCTGGAGTGTAAATATCCTCTGTTTGTCGCCGTCGCTTACAAAGCCGCCCGTAAAAAAGCGCTCCATGAGGTCCTCTTCCCTTGATTCATAGAGTATTGTATCTACGGGAAGCAGCAGCCCGTCTATGCTGACGCTTTGAACGTCCCCGATTGCCGGAGTGCGCTTTGCGTAGCTGAAGCCGCCCGTCAGACAAAAGAGCGGTACGATCGCGAGCAGCAGGACAGGCGAAACCGTCTTTAACATACGACGGGGTTTTTGGCGGTTTTTTCTTTGAATCCGCAGGCAGATAACTAAGACAAGCAGCGCGGATATAAGCATAACAGCTAACGAAACACCTTTGTAGAACGGGTCGTCTTCATCCAATAAATCCGATAAAATAAACAGCGCTCCGGCGGCGGTACAGGCGGTGCCCACGGCGACGGTTATGAAACCGAAAACCAGAACAGAAGCGGTTTTTGAGCTGTGGAAACGCCCGCTTATCTCGGCTTTTCTTTTCAAAAACAGCGGATATAAGGCGGCTGCAAGCAACGCGCAGAAAAGCACCCACCCGATAAAGGGCGCATACAGGGAGAGGGAAATGCCCTCAGACGCGTTTGCCTGATCGCTCCAGACATTACTGAGAACCACAGACGGGTCGGTCGTTCCCCGCAGCAGATAGTACGGGTTGAGAAAATAGATACCGGCATAAAACGGATGCTCCAGCAGGTTATCCGCAAAATCGTACCCGCGGAGAAAGACGCAGACGCAGATATAGACATACAGCATTAAAACCGACGGCAGACACACAAGCGCCGCGGCGGAAACGGCGGCTTGCGCGGTTGTCCCCGTGAGAATGGCGCCGAGTATTCCCGCGCAATAACCGATACATACGAAAGCAAAGGCGCTGATGAGAAAAAACAGATAGGTTTCCAGAGTATCAATATGAAATCCGCGGGCAATGAAGTGAACGCAAAATGTCGCTGTCAGCGGTAAAAAGACACCCACAAACAGGGATATAGTTCCCGCGGCGCATCGATTACCATACAGACGCGCTCTGCTGAGTCCGCAGGAAAACACGACGCTTGTCATTCTTACGCTGGCGAGGAACTTGAATTGCGCGAGCGCGGCGAACAGTCCCGCAATCATCAAAGATACATTGGGTATGTTGACGCAGCGGTCCACGCCGGAGAAGAAAACCGGCTCATAAGTTATAAAAGACAGCGCCGGTACAAACGAAAACAGGAAGAGAATACAGGCGGCAAAAAATCCGGCGGGAGCCGCCTTCATGAGACTACGGGTAAAATCGAAGCGGGCGGGACCGGCGGGCAGCAGTCCTTTTTGTTTCATATGTTATCCCCCTCACCTGTTTTTAATAACAAATGTTCTCGGAATTGATTTCTCATAGGTGACGACCGCGTAGGACATATCCTGTCCGACAGTCAGATAGTACGGGCGCAGCGCTTCTACTAGCGCTTCGATTTCAGCTCTTTCGGTGACGACCTTAAAAGGCTTTGGTTCGGCGGATCCCTCCTGGCGCATATAGGCTTTAGCCACAAACTGCTGATAATAAGACGCCATATCCTGACGGAAAAAATACTCTTCATTGCAGTCAAACAACTCGATTTTTGTAATTTTAACGGTTTTTTTGAGGAGATCATACACACCGAGCGTTTGTAAGTAAGCGACGGTTCTTGTCATGTTGTCCGTGATGTTAAAATAATAGTCAGCCGGTTCGGAACCGTCATAGTAGACATCATAAAAGTCGAAATTGGTTATGGAGAGTTCGGCGAGCGTTTGTCTGTCGGGCGTGTAGAAATCCTTTGCGGACATATCGGCATAATCCAGAGCGAGACAGCGCGTCAGCCGGTCGAAGGACTCCTTTGTCAGGCGTTTGGTAATGTTTTCATAGACGCCGCGCGGCGTTCTGAGTATCACTTCGCCGCCGCCTAACTTAAGCCAGTCCATTTCCCGTGCGCGGGCGAAGGAGACAACGTTGCCGTAAGCGTCATCAACCGAGAAAAACGAGTTTATATAATCACCTTGCTGCAATAAACCCGCGGTCTTGAATGCGGCCAGGTACTCGTCGTCTGACAACTGCGCTGACTTATCGCCGAACTGCTCGTAAAGGTACTTTTCCATCGTATCGCTGTCAAACAGGGCGGTGAATGAAAGCAGCGTTTCGTCCGCGCAGGAATAGTATGTCCGGCGCTGTTCGCGACCATTTTTGAGCGTATAGACGATCTGTATGTTAACGGTGTTTTCGCCGGTTAAGTCCTTTATCAGCTGCCGGTGAAGCTGTGTGATCAGCGTTTTGTCGCCGTCGCTCTCAAAGCCGCGCAGCAGATCGGGCGTATTGTTATAGAGCTCGCCGTTTGCGGGGAGAAATACGCCGCCTAAATCGACGCTTTCTATTTTATCGATGTTGGGGATATGCCCGACCCAGCCGAAGACGCCGAGCATAAAAACGACCGGCAGGACGAGAATCAGCAGAGACAGCGGCAGTAATTTCAGACGTCTGCGAAAGCCGCGAACCCCTCCGAAATACGCAAGCAGACCGGCGCACAACACCATAAGAGCGGGAAGAAGCAGCGCGCACAGGGTGAGCATCCTTTGACCGAAGGTAAAGACGGCAAACGTTTTCGGGTGGTCGTTGAACAGAATAACGCCGTACGGATCGCTGATGATTTCTGTGATCACGAGAAAGTACAGCGCCGCGTCGGCGGCAAGCAGCGCAAAAAACGATATGAAAATTATGGCAAGACTTTTTGTGCGCCTGCTAAAGCCGTTGAGTTCGGCGCGGCGTTTATCGAGCAGGCGTCGGGAAATCTCTAAAATCAGGGCGCAGACGGCTATCCAGCCGAGAAACACGGGGAGAGCTTTAAGTATGGCGGCATCGCTTGGAGGGGGTAAGCCGCTTTGGGCGGGTATATCGAACGCCCTTGAAAAACGCGTCCACAGCAGGTTGTCGGGATAGTAGGCGTCATTCGAAAAACCCAAAATTGTCAGCGGATTGAGATAGTACAGCCTTGTAAAAATCGTAGGACTGTATTGGTTGGAGGGTCTGCCGTAGCCGTTTAAGAAAATGCCGCCGCAGCTGTCAAAAAACGCGGTGAGCACGAATGGGAAGCTTAAAACCAGCGGTACGGCAGCCGCGGCTTCATAGGTCGTGCCCGCAAGGACGATACAGAACAGCGCGGCCGCATAGCCTATGAGCGCCACGGTAAAGGTGCTGACGACGTACAGCAGGAAAACCTTCAAGACACTGCCGCTAAGCCCGAAAAACCGGATGTTGATGAACAACGTCACCAGCAGTGGCAGGAGTACGCCCGAAAACAGAGCAATTAAAGCGGACGCGCACCGGTTTTTGAAAAGCTGACGGCGGGACAGCCCCGCGCTCAACAGGACGTTGGTCCGTATGCGGCTGCCGAGAAAATGAAACTGCAAAAATGCTGTGCCGATCCCCGCGATGAGCAAAAGCGCGAACGTATATATCGTCGCTGTTGCTTCCGCCGAAAAGAAATGCCACAGGTAATCCGGCGCTAAAAATCTCAGTTCGACATACGACGCGGGAAACGAACCGGCAAACACGCACAACGCAGAGAGCAGTCCGCCCGGCAGCGCCGCGAGAAAGCTCTTTTTCAAATCAGCCAGCGCGTCATAGGTGATGAGTATCTTATTTGTGTCCATGCGTTCCCCTCTCCTTTTTATCAACCGTCAGTCTTCAGCAGGTAATACTCCGAGGAGCCGTCGGTATAGACGACGCAGGAGTATTGTACATTCTGCCCGTCGGACAGGTAGTACGGATACAGCTTCGCGGTCATTTCTTTGATTTCTGCGGGGTCGGTGACCGTTCTGATGTGTTTGTCGGGACGCTCATCGGTGTAATAGTCGGTTAACTGCCGCTCAGATTCCAGAACGCCGGTGTTGCCGCACTCATACAGCCTGATTTCCTTTACGGTGTTTTGTGACAGAGATTCGGTGACGCCAAGATCGGTCAAAAACTTAAGCGTTCGTTTCATGTCGGCTGTGACGAAGAGCTTATAGCGGGGCGTATCATCGGTATCAGTGGCGTCGATATGGGGATTCATATCCTCCACAGGTTCAGAAGAGGTGTCCTCCATTGTGAAGGTAAGCACATAGACCGGCGGCTGCGACGGCGTTAAGAACGCGGCGGCGGATAAGTGCGTAAGGTCATTCGCGTAGCGCTCCAGCAGCCGGTCGAAGCTTTCTTCGTTTAGCCGCTTATCGAGCGTGACGCTGTTCGCGGCAAGCGAACCGGCGCGAAGCGACAGCGACGCGCCGCCGAAACGAAGCCACTCGGTTTCCTGCGGGTACGGTTCGATGAGGGCATCGGTTTCATTTAAAGCCGACTGTTCCTCATCGGTATACCAAGTTGATTTATCGCCTATCTGGTTATAGAGGTATGTCCGGAGAACATCGCTCTCAAACAGTCCGCCGATTGCTATAAGCGCGTCCGAATTGCAGGCGAAGTACGTTCTGCTTAGCTCGCTGCCGTCTTTGAGCGCATAGGAGATATCGAAGGATGCTCTGTATACCTTGCCGCGGCTTACGGTTTTCTCATGAATATCTATGACGCGCTGTTTGTCGCCGTCGCTTTCAAAACACTGTACATTACACACCAGACTGTTGAGCGCTCCGGGCAGCATCACGCCGTTTAAGCCGACGCTTTCTATGTCGGCAGCCTTTGGGATGCGGCCGGCATATCCGAACCCGCCGAAAACGCAGGTCAGCGGTACGGCGAGGAGCAGCAGGCTGAGCGGCAAAGCTTTAAGCAGCGTGCGAGGTCTCTTTAAAATTTTTGCGTATAGCACCAGGCAAATCAGCAGGACAAACGCTGCGGGCAGAAAAAGGGATAACCAATATAGCGCTTTTATGCCGGAGCTGCCGCTATAATAGGAAAAATCATAGATGTCCGCCGTATGGGCTAAAAAGATATATAAACAGAGCCATGCCGCGATGAGGACAACAAACGAGGAGGCCAGTACGGCGATACCCTTCGAGCGGAACGGACGGCTGTTTCTCTCGGCTTTTCTTTTAAGGAACAAAAAATAGGCAGACAGAACAACAAGACAAAGCGCGGCAATCCACGCGGCAAATACGACAAGCAGCCACGAAGGTATATTCAGCGAGACGTCGGGAGCAATTTGCTGCGCGGCATCTTTCGCGCTTAAATACGAGATGGTGCCCCAAATACTGTCTTTGAAGACGAAATCCATCGGTTCGGTAGGGTACATCATCTGCACGGGCGTTGAGAGCAGATGCCAGGGGCTGAAAAAATATGTTTTCGGGTATATTACGGAATACGGCCAATTTAACATCGGGGGGTACCCTTTTAAAAAGATGCAGCAGCAGTAGTTCACGAAGCCTAACACGACAAAGGGGAAAGACGGCAGGACAAACGATACGGCGGCGGCTTCCACGGTCGAACCGGCGAGGACAGCCCCCAGCAGTCCGGCGCAAAAGCCGATGAGAACAAGAACGAGGGTGCTGAGCAGAATCAGCAGAAACGGCTTAACCATATAGCTTTGCGCTCCGTAGACAAACACGTTTAAGCACAGCGTCGCCGTCAGCGGCAAAAATACGCCGAGGGACAGAGCGCTAACGCCCGCGAAAACCCTGTTTAAGAACAAACGCTGTCGGGAAATGCCGCTGCTTAAGAGTACGTTTGTCTGCGGTACACTGCCTAAAAACCGGAAAAGGAGAAGCGCCGTAAGCAGTCCTATCGCCATCAGGGCATATTGTGTAAAGGTCAGAACAGACGCGGCGCTTGTACTGAAAAACATTGAGTAGCTGTCTTTTCTGTAAGAAAAAAGGACATCTGAGGCTGAAAACAAGAAACAGAAAGACAGGAACGGCAAGCACAGGAGGGCACCAGGCACAGCTTTCATAAAGCTGATTAAAAAATCATAGCCGGCGGCTGTTTTAATGAAGGTTCTTTTTGTTTTCATGGCTTTCTCCTCCTTTTTCAGTTTTTCAGCAGATAATACTCCGAGGAGCCGTCGTCATAGACGACGCAGGCGTACTGTACATTCCGCCCGTCGGACAGGTAGTACGGATACAGCTTCGCGGCCATTTCATTAATCTGGGCGGGGTCTGTGACCGTTTTGACGAGCTTGCCGAGCTGCTCTGAGATAGGATGGTCGGAAAATTGCCGTTCGGGTTCTAAAAGTCCGGCGTTACCGCACGCGTACAGCGTGATTTCTTTGACGACCTTTTGCGGCGCGCTTAAAGTGACGCCGAGGCCATTTAAGAACGCCAGCGTTTGGGTCATATCGGCTGTGACATAGAGATCGTAGTGTTGCTTTTGCGGCGTTTCCTCACCGTCGGGCGTGTAGACACAGGAATCCTCTATCGTAAAGGAAAGAACATAGACCGGCGGCCGTGACGGCGTTAAAAACGCGGCGGCGGAAAGGCTTGTCAGGTCGCTCGCGTAGCAGGAGAGCAGCCGGTCGAAGCTTTCTTCGGTCAGCAGCGTATTGAGCGCGATGCCGTCAGAGGCTAATGTACCGGCATTTAGAGACAGCGACGCGCCGCCGAAGCGCAGCCAGGAGATTTCCTGCGGGTACGGTCCCCATGTTGATTTGCCGTCAATTAAAGCCGCCAGCCCCTCGGCGGAATGCCAAGCTGATTTGTCGCCTATTTGGTTAAGAAAATATGTCCGGAAAACATCGCTTTCAAACAGTCCGCCGATTGCCGTGTTCGCTTCGGCGTTCACAGCGAAGTACGTTCTGGTCAGCTCACCGCCATCTTTCAGCGTATAAGTGATTTTAAAATATACCGGATACTCCTTGCCGCGGCTTACGGCTTTTTCGTGAATGTCTATAACACGCCGTATGTCGTTTTCGCTTTCAAAACAACCCATATTCCGCGTCAGCTCCGAAAGCGCTCCGGGCAGTAACGAGCCGCTGACGCCGACGCTTTTTACATCGGCAGCCTTGGGGATGTGGCTGACATAGCCGAAACCGCCGAAAACGAAGATCAGCGGTACGACGAGGAGCAAAAGACAGAACGGTAAAGCTTTAAGCAGCGCGCGGAGCTTCTTTAGATTGCCGGCGTATATTGCCAGACAAACAAGCAGGACAAGCGCTCCGGGCAAAAGAAGCGAGAGCCAGCAAAGCGCTTTCACGCCGATGCTTCCGCCGAAATAGAAGAGGTAGCTGCCGGCAGTCGTCATACGGCTAATCCAAAAATATAAACCGAGCGTCGCCGCGCCAACGGTAAAAAACGAGGAGAGCAGTACGGCGATACCCTTAGAGCTGCGCGGATGGCTGTTGTTTTCGGCTTTTCTTCTGAGAAACAGTGAATAGGAAAGTAAAACCAAAAGCCCCATAGCGGCAATCCACGCGGCAAAAATGAAAAGCAGTGACGAAGGTATTTTCAAGGCGGTATAGGGGTTTTGCGGCTGAGTGCCGGTCATGGCGTTTATTTTTGAAAAGTTTTCCCAGATATTGACGTTGACCGTGTATTTGATACCTCCGGTCGGACCAAGCTTCTGTTGGGTCATAGAGATCAGATGCCATGGACTTAAAAAATATGTTTTTGAATAAAACGCGGTATGCGACCATTCGGATAACGGCAGATACCCCTTTAAGAATATGCTTATGCAGTAGGTGAAGAAACTACACAATACAAAAGGGAACGACGGCAGGATTAGGGCCGCGGCGGCAGCCTCTGCGGTCGAACCGGCGAGGACGCTGCCGAGCAGTCCCAGACAGAAACCGATGAACACAAGGGCGAGGGCGCTAAGCAGAAAAAGCAGATATGGCTTTAATATATAGCTTTTCAGACCATAGGCGCGCACATTTAAGAAAAGCGTCGCCGTCAGCGGCAAAAACACGCCGAGAAACAGAGTGCTGGCGCCCGCGAAAACCCTGTTCCAAAAAATACGCTGCCTGGAAATGCCGCTGCTAAGCAGTACGTTTGTCTGAGGTACGCTGCCTAAAAACCGGAAAAGGAGCAGCGCCGCAGCAAGCCCCGCCGCCACCAGGGCATACTGTGTAAAGGTCAGAACAGATTCGGAGCTGCGGCCAAAAAACATCAGGTAGTTGATTTTTTGGGATGATAGGACGTCTAAGGTCGAAAAAAAGAAACAGAAAGACAGGGACAGCGCGCACAGGAAAGCACAGGGCGCGGCTTTTGTAAGGCTATTTAAAAGATCGTAGCCGGCGGCTGTTTTAATCAGAGCTTTTTTCGGTTTCATAGATTTCCCTCCTTATCGAATCAGTTTTTGATGATGTATAACGCCTCTGCGCCGTCCGTATAGGTGACGGCGGCGTAGGAAACGTTTTCATTGATCGTCAGATAGAGCGGGTACAGTCTTCCGGCCATTTCTTCAATGTCCTTTTTGTCCGTATAGACGGCCGTGGGAGTGACCGTTTCTTTCTCTTCGTATTCGACGATCCTTGCCATTGGGTTAACGGCGGCGGATTCTCCGCGGAAAAGCTGTGTTGCCGAACAGTCGTACAGGGTGATGGACCGAATCGAAAAATCCTTATAGAACGCCGACGATACACCGAGGGCCTTTAAGTAAGCGGCGGTCGACGCCATCTCCCGATAAACGGGCAGCTCGCAGGTTTTTTGTGATGTTTCATCGGTGCACCACAGGAGCGACACGACGCCAATAGGCGGTGCGGCGGGCGTATAGAATGCGCTCGCGGTCATGGCGCGGTAGTCGTCGGCAAGGCAGGTCATCAGCTTGTCGTACCGCGCGGCGCTGAGCTTATCGGTGATGTCGGTTTTCATGTTGCCGGCTGCCGGACGCAGCGATACCGCGACGCTTTCAAAATACAGCCACTGGGGTGTGTAATAGTTGTTTGCGAAGGTAAACGGGTCGATGCCCGTGTAATCCTTTGACTCCATATACGCGAAATGCTCATTGTACGCAATGAGCGGTTTTTTATCACGGAACTGCATTTTCATGATGTCCTTGGCGGTTTTTGTATCATAGAGCGAGGCGAACTGTTTGAGTGTTTCGGTTGAACAGGCCGTATAATATCTGCTGACGATCCTGCCGCTTTTAAGCCGATAATCAATCGAGCCTCCCTTTATCACAGCGCTTCTGTCCGTGTCCGCTATCAGCTTTTGGTGAAGCGCCAGTACGGCCTGTTTATCGCCGTCGTCCGTAAAGCCGCCGTACGAGACGTTACCGAAGGCATCCGTACCGAGCGTCAACGGCGTGACCCCGAAGGGCGCGTCTATCCGGATTTCGTCGATGTTTTGGGCGTCGGGAATGTAATTTACATAACCGAAGCCCCCTAAAAGGCAGCACACAGGGACAAGCGCGGTGAGCAAAGACAGCGGCAAAAGCTTTACTGTCTTTCTCCATTTTTTAATGTCGTGGTACCATATGAGCAGGCAGATGGCAACCGCTAAAAACGTATAGAGCAGGATTGTAAAAAGGCACTCCAGCCGTTCTTTGTTGTCTAAAGAGGAATAGTTGATTAAGCTGTTGCCGTCGGTAAGTCTGAATACAGCGTCGAAAAGACCCCACCCGGCGGCGAAAAGACCGATGACTACGAGTACGGCGCCCATCGCCTTGGATTTGCCGTAGAAACTGCCGATTTCGGCTTTGCGCCGGAGAAACAGACGGTTAATGAAAACCAGCGCGAGCGCGCACGCTATGATCCAGACGACGAATAACAGGATGTGCGGCGTCACAGTGTCGAGACCGGACGACAGGAATACTCCGTTTTCATGCTCAGAATACACGGTCCAGAGGTTGGTATTATAATAGTAGTTGTCAAGGCTGTAAGGATTATAGAGCAAAAGCAAGGGGTTGAGCCAATTTGTCTTATACATGAGAGAAGCCGCGGTTATATTCGAAAAATAGTCCCCGACCGGGAAAAGAGAGTCTCCGCTTTCGAGAGTTCCCGAATAACCCTTTAAGAAAACAGCGAAACAATACTGAAGGAGCAGGGCACCTCCCGTCGGTATCAGAAGCAGCGCCGCGCTTACCGCGGCGGACTCCCACAATGTTCCCGTCAGTACGGCGCCGAGTGTTCCCGCGGTAAATCCGATGAGAATCGCGGTAAAAAAGCTGACAATAAACAGACAATAGGCTGAAAAAATATATCCGTGAATTCCAAGCCGCATAAGATTGGCGAAAAGCGTCACCGTCAGCGGCAAGATGAACGCCATAGTAAGCGTTAAAAGCGACGCGGAACAGCGGTTTATAAACAGCCTTTGGCGGGACAGCCCGCAGCTTAAGACGACGTTGGTTTTTACGCGGTTATTTAAAAACCCAAACTGCCTTAGGGCGCTCAAGATACCGATGCCCAGTACAAGAAGGAACAGACCGTAGGCAAGTATATCGTCGTCTTCGCCGAGGAGAAAGAAGAATGTAGGGACTTTTTCTTTCCCATAAACGTAATTATGCTCTCCGGACGGGAGCCTCTCCTCAAAAAGAAGGGGGTATTCCGCGCCAGACCCGGAGAAATAGGCCAGCGGAGACAGCCATGTAATGACAATGAGCAGTATCACCGCGGGGAAAAGCGCCTTTTTCAAAGCGGTTTTCAGATCGAAAAGCGCGACGCTTTTATTTAGATCAGACGTTTTCATAAGCGCACC
>CAYYFY010000016.1:0-14127 GCA_964471035.1 uncultured Eubacteriales bacterium | reverse complement strand
CCAGTGGAAACCCTATGTTGCGGAATCGACTGACGGCGGCGACGGCGTCTCGCCGCCCCAAGAGCTTGTTCCGGACGATAACAGCGGCGGACGCGGTCCCGTCAAGAATAAGCACATGCGGCTACAGGACGGTACGGTCTTAGCGCCGGCGTCGACCGAAAAAATCAGCTGGCGCTGTTTTACAGACATCTCAAAGGACGACGGTGAGACGTTCACGCCTTCCAATTACATCGTTCGCCCGAACGATAACGGGCTGCCCGTCGCCATGATCCAGCCGACTCTCTGGGAATCGGACAGCGGCGTCCATATGCTTATGCGCACCAACAAGGGATACATCTACAGGAGCGACTCCAAAAACGGCGGCAGGACATGGAATAAGGCCTATAAAACGCCGTATAAAAACCCGAACAGCGGTATCGACATAGCAAGGCTCGACGACGGCTCGCTGGTGCTCATCTCCAATCCCGTTTCTCAAAACTGGGGTTACCGCGCCCCGCTGACGCTGATGCGCTCGACCGACGACGGCGTAACCTTCGAGGAATTCATTAAGCTGGAACCTTCTGAGGGCGATCACGAGTACAGCTATCCCGCCATCGTCGCGGTAGGTATGAAGCTCTATATTACCTATACCTACGAGCGCAAAACGATCGCCTACTGGGAGCTTGAGGTCGAATAAATCAACCGGAGAAACCGCCATGACATTTATACTCCTGCCTCATGGAAAAATCCGTGAGAAAACCAAGGACGAGCTGCGCCTGCTCATGCATAAATGGGAAAAGATGAACCGCCAGACTTACCTTGTATGCGCTGCCTTTCTGATCCCGCAGGGTATGGTTGCCGTAATCGGCGCGACGCTTTTTCTCATGAATAACTTCGCGTATCTCGTCAGCGCCATCGCCGGAATGGGCGCGCATTTGAAACCCGTTTCACTGCTGCCCTTGGTGCTTGAGGCCTGCCTTTTTTTCTTCTGCGCCATGATCAAGGGGCGTGAGCTGAAGGGATACGCCGGTACGCTCGGCGCTTACGCGGCAAACACGCTGTTGCTGCTGACATTTAAACTCTATTACCTCCCCCTCGTCGTCATGTCCATCCCTCCGGCGCTGTTTGTCGTCCGCTGCCTTCTCAATTACCCGCTGTTAAACGAATTGAAAAAGCAGCCCGGATACCCGTATTTCATCGAAAACTCAAACGATAAATACGGCGCGGAGCTTCATTATCTGGAAAACGAAGTGCGTCCGGTTGATGAGGAATACGCGCCGTGGAACGCGTTTATAGAGGGCCTAGAACAGCTTTTTGAGGACGAGGAGAACGATGAAAATTCGGACGGGGAAACGTCCTCGTCCGAATAAAAAAAGCGCACAGAAAAACCGGCTCGTTCGAGCCGGTTTACTATTGTCTGTCTACTCTTTGAGCGCGAGCGAGGAAGCTGGAATTATCTTCGCGTCGGCTTGCTTATAGGTGATTGTCACCGTGTCGCCCTTGTTTAAGATAACGACATTCTCAGAGGCGCTTGCCGCGATGCTGTAGTATACGGCGGCGTTACCCAGACGAATATAGTACACCGTGCCGCCGCTTATGACCGCCGAACGGATATCGGACACCTTGCCGGTAACGGTTTTTGTGTCGGTCGTCGGTTCCTCAACAGAGGTCTTGCCCTCGTAATCGAAGTTCAGCTTTATGCCGCTGTCAATGAGCTTGTTTTCATATGATTTCAGACAGGCGACAAGATCCGGATCGTCGTCGTTCGGGCTGCGCGCGGCGTCCTGAACGCGCTCGACGCTGACCATTGCGTAACTCTTGACGACCTCGCCGCTATCCTTGAGAGCCATAAAGTAAGTCGCCTGACCATTGATGTTGAGCAGGAGCGGATTGGTAGCCGTCCAGCCTTTATCGCTGACGGTGCCCTGCGCAGACAACCGCGCACCAGACTCGGTGGTACCGGAAATCTTCTGGAACACAGCTTCCTTGGTGCGCTGATTGATCAGCGCGAATCCGATGATCGAGTCGTCGCTGGTCGCCGAGGTAACGCCCGCGTACATCCAGATGTTGTCGTCGTTGGTCAGATAACTGTATCCCTGAGTCGTTATTTTAACGCCGGTCTGTCCGATAAAGGCGTTGACAAAGCCGCCCGAATACCGTCCGAAATAATTGTACTGCTTGTCCAGAAGCGCCGCTGAATAGACCTGATCAACCCATTTGATCGGGGAATTGTCGCTTTTGACATCATCAATAGAATAATATTCCGTTTCGCAAGTTCTCGCGTCAACCATGACGACGCCGATGACATCCTCGCCGCCGAGCAGACCGATGGTCTTGTCGATGCGTTCGCAAACCCAGAAGGGCTCGCCCTTCTCATTGATCTCTAAAGAGGGAACCCCAAACATATAATTCGGGTAGTTGAAACGCAGCACACGGGCGAGCTTGCGGTTGAAATACTCGGAGGTCGAACACTTGATCCCGCCCTCGACAATGACGGCGTTGGCTTCCTGCGTATACATATTGACGATCAGGTAAGCCGGAATGCCCTTGTCGTGGTTGTTGAACCACTTGAAGACGTCGCCGTACTTAAGGGGCAGGATGCGCGTGGGCATATTTTTATAACAAATCTGCGTCGAATACGGCGAATCGATGACAAACTGGGACACCCACTCGGACAGATCGCCGAGCTTTTTATTGGCAAGGTTCTCGGCGGCAAGCGCATCGATGGTGGGCACCTGCGTGAAATCGGAAATCTGCGTGATCTTCGCGAGGCTTTCATCTGTCCCGAACTCTTTTTCCGTAACCTGAATGATGCTGCTGTACGACTTTGCCCTGAACAGGGTCGCGCCCGCGATGTAGCCACCGCCTAAAATCAGTACGAAAACAAGGGCGATAGCGACGGGGATCCGCGCGCGGCGTTTGACATACGGCAGATACTCCGGCCGCGCAAACGCCTTTGAGGTGACAAAGGTCGCCGCCATATAGGCGAACAGTATAAGCGCGATATAGTAATAAAAATCAAGCGCCTTGAGGTTAATGGGCGGCAGCATGAAATAATACGCGATAACTGCCGTCAGAAGCGCGATGATAACGCTGATTATTGTTTTCAGAACCGCTTTCTCCGGCGGAATGAATAATTCCTTCGCTCTTCCTTTTCCTGAAAAATCCACTTTTATAGGGTCCATCAAGTCATCTCCTTAAGCTTTCCTTTATCTGACATCTGATGTCTGACATCTCACAGACTGTAGTAGTATATATCATTTAACCTATAAATACAATATGTTTACCAAATTATTCTGTCCCCGTCCACGCGTAGACCGAATAATAGGGGTCGCTAAACGCCGTTTCGACGCCGAAAAAGCTCTCGTTATAGGACATGACCGCCCGCCGGTAGCAGACAGGTATAAACGGCACCGCGGTATTGAACGAATCGATGTAGTCGGTCATGCCGGTTTTACCGCTCTTAAACTGAAAGTACGCTTCGCTGCTCGCCTTTTCAATGCCGAACGACACCGCGCCGTCATCCGTGAAGAATTCGTCAAGGGCAAGCGTGTTGCCGATGTCGATCTCCCCGACATAAAGCTGGAAGCTTCCATTCTTTAGCGCCTCGTTATACTGAAGAAGCGGCTTTTTGTTGACGGTGACGCGGATACCGAGGGTTTTCATATCCACCTTGAACGCTTCGGCTAAGCTCACCTTGAACGGATCGTCCTCGCAGACAAGCAGCGTAACGCTTAAGACAAGATTACCGTTGGTTTTATAGCCGTCGCCGTTTTTCTCGTTAAAACCGTTGTCGGACAGCACCGTTTCGGCGCGGTCTTTATCTCCGGCTGCCGGCGTGATCTCAAGCCCTGAAAGCGCGTAGCATGAGGGCGCAAACGGCGTAGCCGCCGCCGTGCTCTGCCCGAGAAACGGTGCGCCGCCGACCGCCGTGCGGTCCAGCCCGATATTGATCGCCCGCCTTAAAAATGCCCATGAGGCGATGGAATTGCCTGTCGCGCGGCAGCCGATGAAAACCAGACGCGTCGTTTCGACCGGCGCGGTCTTTGACGAGAGCTTCTGATACGCAAAGTCGTCGAGAGTGTCGATATAGACGCTCGTACCGTGCGTCATGAAGGCATACTGCTCGCTCAAGTCCTCGCTGACATCGACGAGCTTCAGCACATTGTTTTGCGACAGCGCGTAGCTCTCGTTGTGCGTGTTGAGCTTGAGAACGCGCTTTTTTCCGCTTTTAGAAAGCATATATTTCCCCGCGCCGACGGGACTCTGGGTATTTTCCTTGATGATTGGAAACGTTAAAGCGTTGAGGGAGAAAACGTCCGCTTTCCCGAGTGTAAAGCGAATCTGAGTGTCGGACATCACGGACGCGGATTTCACATTTATAAGCTGCTGTGCGTACAGCGGCGAGTTTTTGGCGGCAGTAAACGACAGCGCCGCGTGATCGGCGGTGATCCGGCTGCCGTCGGAAAAGAACGCGTCGTCCTTCAAAGTGACCGTCACTGTTTGCCCGTTTTGCGTATACGAGGCGGCGATAAAACATTCCGGCATCAAGTCGGCTTTCAAAGCGAAAAGGCCGGCGTGGAGCAGATACATCAGCTCGCGGTTGATTTCGCTTTTTGCCTTATAGGGCGAAAAGCTGTCGGCGCTGACAAATCCGATGGCAATATCCGCCTTGCTCCCCGAAGCCGCTGTTTCACCCTTTTGGGTCTGTATGACCGGCGCAGTCGTGACCTCTTCGCCGTCCCCGCCGCAAGCGGCGAGCGAAAAAAGAAGCGCCGCGCAGAGCAGCAGGCAAAACGCCTTACGATATGCCTTCACGCGATCACCACTCTTTCGACGGACAGCGCCCTGCCCGTCTTGTCGTCAAGCTCAAAAAGACAGCCGCACACGACACAGTGACCTTCGGCGCTCTCAAAGCGCACCGGCATCTGATATTTGAATTTGCGGATGACCGGCTCCGGTGAAAGTCCCAGCACCGACGATTCGACGCCGGTCATGCCGAGGTCCGTAATATACGCCGTCCCCTTTGGCAGTATCTGCCCGTCGGCGGTCTGGACGTGCGTATGCGTACCGAAAAGCGCGCCGACGCGCCCGTCTAAATAGTATGCCATCGCTTTCTTTTCGCTTGTCGCCTCGGCGTGAAAATCCACGACCACCGCCGTGCAGTCAGATAGCTCCTTTAAAACGCGGTCGATACAGTGAAACGGGTTTTCCAGCGGCTCCATAAACGCCGTACCCATCAGATTGACAACGCCCACGCGGTACCTCCCGCGGTCTACGACATAAAAGCCGCGTCCGGGATTGTCCGGATGGTAATTTGCCGGACGCAGAATCGGATTATTGGAATCAAAATACTCCGCCGCCTCGCGGCGCGTATACGCGTGATTGCCGGTCGTCACAACGTCCGCACCGGCACAAAACAACTCCTCGCAGGAAGCCGGCGTAATGCCGTTCCCCTGCGCGGAGTTTTCGCCGTTGACGATACAGACGTCAATACCGTTGAGTTTTTTATATGACGGGAGATGCTTCAGCAGAAACGCGCATCCCGCGCTGCCAACAACGTCACCGACGGCAAATACCAGCATAATTCATTCCTTTAAACAGACACATACGGAATCACTGTGGGGTTTATTCAAATGAAAAATGAATAATGAATAATGAATAATTTCGGGAGGGCTCCGCCCTCACCCATTATATTCGGGGTGAAAACGCGATAGCGTTTTCAAAGAGAACCGCTTGCGGTTCTTTGCGAGGCTGTCCCCGCCTTAAATTATTCATTAGCGTAGCGATCTTCATTATTCATTATTCATTAAAAATACCTGTCCGTTACTTCGCGTACTCTATCGCCCGACTCTCCCGAATGACGTGTACCTTAATCTGACCGGGATACTCAAGCTCGCTTTCTATTTTCTGGACGATGTCACGGGCGACGAGCGTCATCTGGTCGTCGGAAACCACCTCGGGCTTGACCATGATGCGCACCTCGCGCCCCGCCTGAATGGCGAAGGATTTTTCAACGCCGTTGAAGGAGGTCGTGATCTCCTCAAGCTTCTGGAGGCGTTTGATGTAGTTCTCGACGTTCTCGCGGCGGGCGCCCGGACGCGCGGCGGAAATGGCGTCGGCGGCCTGTACAAGGCAGGCGACGATGGTCTTTGCCTCGACGTCGCCGTGATGCGCGTGGATGGCGTGGATGACGGCTTCGTTCTCTTTATACTTTTTGGCGACTTCAACACCGAGCTCGATGTGCGATCCCTCAAATTCGTGGTCAAGCGCCTTGCCGATGTCATGCAGAAGTCCGGCGCGCTTCGCCATCTTGACGTCGGCTCCGATCTCGGCGGCCATGAGTCCGGCGAGGTAGGAAACCTCCAGCGAATGGTTGAGCACGTTCTGACCGTAGCTCGTGCGGTATTTCAGCTTGCCGAGAAGCTTGACGATCTCGCCGTGGACGCCGTTGATACCCGCGTCGATCAAAGCGCGCTCGCCGGTCTGCCTTATGGTCTGCTCAACCTCGCGCTTGACCTTTTCGTACATTTCCTCAATGCGCGCCGGGTGAATGCGGCCGTCGGTAATCAGTTTTTCAAGTGTGAGCCTCGCCACCTCGCGGCGTACCGGGTCAAAGCTCGAAACCGTGATGGCCTCGGGCGTGTCGTCGATAATCAGATCGACGCCCGTGATTGTCTCCAAAGTGCGGATGTTGCGTCCCTCGCGGCCGATGATCCGTCCCTTCATCTCGTCGTTGGGAAGGGTCACGACCGACACGGTCGCCTCCGCGGCGTGGTCGGCGGCGCAGCGCTGGATAGCCGTCGAGATGATCTCGCGCGCGGTCGAATCCATTTCGTCCTTGGTATGCTGCTCATATTCGAGCACCTTGACCGCTTTTTCGTGGACAAGCTGATCCTCAAGATTTTTAAGCAGATAGTCCTTTGCCTGTTCCTTGGTGTACCCCGAAATCCGTTCAAGCATCTCAAACTCGCTCTTTTTAATGCTCTCGATCTCGTTGACCTTATCCTCGGCGTCCTTGATTTTCTTGTTTAACTGTTCTTCCTTTTTCTCTAGGTTTTCAACCTTTTTATCGAGCAGCTCCTCTTTCTGAATGATGCGCCGCTCCTGCCTCTGTACCTCGCTCCTGCGCTCACGCAGGTCGTGTTCGGTCTCCGTCCTCTGCCTGTGGATTTCGTCCTTCGCCTCAATGATGGCTTCCTTTTTCTTCTGTTCCGCCTGGGTCATCGCGGCGTTCAAAATACGCGCCGCCTCTTCGTTTGCCGAGCCAATAGCGGCTTCGGCGACCTTTTTACGGTGATTGCCGCCGAGCACAAAGCCGACGAAACCGAGAATTACCGCTCCCGCGATAAATCCGATCACCCCTCCAATTATCCAATCCAAAAAAAATAATCCTCCCTGTTTTTTTATCCAGCTATTGTCATAAACCGCAGCATGCCGCCACGGCAAAGATAGTCAGTCGATAATGAAAAAATCAATATTTATGCATTATCTGATATATTATAACTATATGCCCCGCATTAGTCAAGGGGTTCAAAAAAGAAAAATTCACATACTTGTTAAACCGACGGTTTTATATGATAAAAACTCCCCCGCCGGAGGGAGTTTTATATTGTTTATTTTTTGTTTATTTATTGTTTATTTACAGCGCGGTTCATAATCGCCGAGAGGTCGCCGATGTTGAGTCCGCTGCCGGTTTTATCTAAATCGGCGGCTGCATAATAGGCGCCCTTAAGCGTCAGGTGCCGGTTTATCGCGCTGCCGCAGAGGAACGTGTCGAGCGCGTCGACGGCGCCGTCGCCGTTCAAGTCGCCCGCCACGGCAAGCGTCATCTTATCCACCATAAGCGCGCCGTCGGTCAGACGAATCTCGCAGCCCGTTCCCGTAAACGCTTCGCCCGAAAGCCGTTTGCCGTTTTTATAGACGCCCATACCAATGCCCGGCTTCGCGAACTGCTCCAGTAAGCGGTCGGCGGTCATTTTCGATTTGGAGAACACGATTTTCATATCCGTTTCCTCCGAAAGCTCCGACTTTTCAATCAGCGTCAGCGACGGGACGATACTGTAAGGAATCCCGTATTTCACGGCATAATCCAGCGCGGCGCTGTCCGGATAACAATACAGCAGAAATCCTTCCGTTATGACAGGTCTTTTATTCCTGCCGGTCTGAAACCCGAACGCGTATTTGCCGATACTCGTAACGCTCTCCGGAACAAGAACGCGCGTCTGCGCGGCGCAGCCGTAGAACGCGTAGCTCTCGATGCTTTTTATGCCTTCGGGAAGTACGACGGCGGTCAGGTCCGCGCAATCCCGAAATGCGCTGTCACCGATAGCCGTGACCGGCTTTCCTTCGATGAAATCGGGAACAACCAGCTCGCCGGTTGCCGATGTATCGCAATAGGTTATTCTTATTTGCTTGTTGCCGCCGAATTTCTGATAGGATAACTCCCCGTGCTGTTTGGCGGCAAAAGCCGGCGAAAGGCCGAGTAGAGGTATGGTCAGTACGGCGACCGCCAGAACAATAATACCGGATATTAATCTTTTCTTCATTATGACAGTCACTCCTTTTTATTCATTTACGGATATAAATATGTCAATCCGCGCTTTATAATACTATACCTGAAAGATAAAGTCAAGAGGTACATTTCTCCACCGAAAATAAACTGAAAACAAAAATTCCTCCCGTCTCCGTGCAGGAAACGGGAGGTATAACGCGTTTGTTATACGGCGGCGAAATAGTAGTAGATTCCGCCGAGCACGCCCGCGGCGAGCATCAGAAACATCGGATGGATGTTCAGCTTTTTGACGCGCAGAAGCGCGGCGCAAAGGAGGATGCCGCAAACGGCGAACATATCGATGCCGTAAAAGGTCAGGCGGTACGGCGCGTCGCCTGTGATAATCATCGTGATTATCCCGATGCCCGCGGCGGCGATGAACGCCGTGACCGCCGGACGCAGCACTCTTAGGATATTGTCGGCAACCGTCAGTTTTTTATAGCGGCGGTATAAAAACGCGAGCGCCAGCGAAAAGATGAACGATGGCGCCACAAAGCCGAGCGTCGCTGTGAGCGCCCCGGGGAAACCAAGCAGCTTTAAGCCCACGAAGTTGGCTATATCGAGCGAGACGGGGCCGGGATTGGTTTCGGCGATGGCGACGATGTCGGTATACTCCGCCATCGTAATAAAGCCGGTATCGACGACCGCCTCCTGAATCAGGGGCAGCGACGAATACCCGCCGCCGAGCGTGAACAGCCCGATCTTAAAAAACGCTAAGAACAGCGAGAGGTACGTCACGAAGCGTTCCCTCCCTCTTTCGCGGCGCCGCCGCCTTTTCTAAAGGTCAAAAGCACGCCGAGCGCGATACATCCCAGAATCACATACACGATATTGATTTTCGCGGCGTAGACGAGCAGGAAACCGGCGAGCATAATCAGCGCCGTCAAGACGCTCTTTTGTTTAAAAACAGCGCGTGCCATGGTGATGACCACATCGATAATCACCGCGGCGGCGCCGATTTTTAAGCCCTCAAGCAGCGCGGCGATGATATGGTTGTCGCGAAACGCCGCGTACGCGTAATAAATCAGGGAAATGCTGATGACCGAAGGCGCCAAAGCGCCCAAGAGCGCGACGACGGCACCCAATACGCCACCGGTTTTAAGGCCGACGAGTATCGCGCAGTTTACCGCGATCGCCCCCGGAGATGATTGGGCAATCGCGGTAAAATCAAGCATTTCTTCTTCGCCGATCCACTGTAATTTTTCAACGTATTTTTTTCGCATCAGCGGCACAATGACATAGCCGCCGCCCACCGTGAAGGCGTTGAGCATAAACACGGAGAAAAACAAGCGGATATAGAACTTTAAGGTACGTTCCAAAAATATACCTCTTAAATTATCAGCCAGGAATGCCATCAAATCCTTTTTGAAGTTCTTCATTGGTGGGAACATAGTCGCTCATCGACTGTTCGATATAGCTCGAATAGGCGGTCATATCGAAGTAGCCGGTGCCTGTTAAGCCGAACAGGATGGTCTTGGCTTCGCCGGATTCGCGGCACTTAATGGCCTCGTCAACGGCGACCTTGATGGCGTGGGACGACTCGGGCGCGGGGAGAATGCCCTCGCAGCGGGCGAAATCGACGGCGGCTTTGAACACGTTGGTCTGCTCGACGGCGCGCGCTTCGTCAATCAGCTTATCGTCGTAAAGCTTGCTGATGATCGGAGACATACCGTGGTAGCGCAGCCCGCCCGCGTGGTCCGACGACGGGATAAAGCCGGATCCGAGCGAATACATCTTGGCAAGCGGCGTGACCTGACCGACGTCGCAGAAATCGTAAACGTATTTGCCTCTGGAGAGCGATGGGCAGGATGCCGGCTCGACGCCGATGAAATACGGGTTTTTCGTCCCCTGAATCTTGTCCTTCATGAACGGCGCAATCAATCCGCCGAAGTTCGAGCCGCCGCCACAGCAGCCGATGACGATGTCGGGATACTCGTCATACATCTCCATGGCCGCCTTTGTCTCAAGACCGATGATTGACTGGTGCAAAAGCACCTGATTGAGCACCGAACCGAGGACATAGCGCGTGCTCTCATGCGTGACGGCGTGCTCGACAGCCTCGGTGATGGCGCACCCTAAGGAACCGGATGTATCCTCCCCGAGCTTTTCGAGCATCGCCTTGCCGGAGTTCGTCAGCGGCGACGGGCTGGGGATGACGTTGGCGCCGAACACCTGCATGACCGCTTTGCGGTAAGGCTTTTGATAATAGCTGCCTTTCACCATATAGACGGTCAGGTCTATGCCAAAATACGCGCACGCCATCGAGAGCGCCGTGCCCCACTGACCGGCTCCGGTCTCGGTGGTCAGATGCTTCAGTCCCTGCGCTTTGGCGTAATATGCCTGCGGGATGGCGGAATTGAGCTTGTGGCTGCCCGAAGTATTGTTCCCCTCAAATTTATAATATATTTTCGCGGGAGTGTCAAGCGCCTTTTCAAGCTCATAGGCGCGAATCAGCGGAGACGGGCGGCACGTTCTGTAATAATCGATGATCGGCTGGGGTATGTCGATGTATGGCGTGGTGTCGTCAAGCTCCTGCCTGCAGAGCTCATCGCAAAAGACATGGGAAATCTCCTCAAAGGTCATGGGCTGCATGGTTCCGGGATTGAGAAGCGGAGGAACCTTTCCCTTCATGTCGGCACGCAGATTATACCACTGCCGCGGAATAAACTCCTCGGACAAATTGATACGATAGGGAACCTTTTTCATAACGATCTTCCTTTCAAAAAGATTTAAAAATAAAAATCCTGCCCCGAAAAACGGGACAGGAATTATTACCTGCGGTACCACCCGAATTGATGCTTAGCATCCACTCGTTTCATGCACAATGATGCATGCTTCTCTGATAACGGACGAAGCTCCCGTCAGCTACTACTCGGCGAATAACGCCTTTCGCTCTGCCCTCGCGAGTCCATTCGCATTCGTCTTAGCCCGCCGCAATCCCACCGCCTGCGGCTCTCTGAACGGCAAAACCAATGTTACTTCTCTCGCTCACCGGTTTATTTGTTTTCTGTATTCTATGCTTAGGAAACGGATTTGTCAAGTACTTTTTTAAAAAATTATTCGCTTTTCGCTTTCGGCTCGATTTTTCCGTATCGGAACGAACCCTGCACGTCGGCCTTCGGCTCGCGCGGTTCTCTCGGCTCAGGCTTGTAGGGCTCGCGGCGCGTATCTCTGAAGCCGCCTCTGTCGCCGCCGCCCTGACCGCCGTGAAAACGGTCTCTGTCGCGTCCTCCTCTGTCGGGCGCGCGTTCATACCGCTGCCCGCCGACGGGCGTAATGACGACGCGCCGTCCCTCTCCCTCGCCGATGGAGTGTGATTCGACGCCGTCGAGCGCCTGTACGGTCGTATGGATGATGCGCCGCTCATAGGGGTTCATCGGGTCGAGTACGGCGTTTCTGCCGTATCTGAGAACGCGCGCCGCCTGCCTTTTGGCGATACCCTTGAGGGTTTCTTCCCTCTTTGTGCGGTAGTCGCCGATATTGAGCGTCACACGCCGGTCCTCGCCCGCCGCGCGGTTGACCGACAGGCGCACCAGATACTGGAGGGCATCAAGCGTTTCTCCGCGCCGTCCGATGATATGACCGTAATCCTCCGGACATTCGATTTCTAAGAAGATTTCCTCCTCGGTTTCACGCGTCACGATCGACACGCCGGTAAGACCGATACCCGCGAGTATGCTTTTCAAGTAGTTGGCGGGCGGATTGTCACTGGAAACGACCTTGCCGACCGGCTCGGCCTTTACCTCCGGTTCGGGGGCAATTTCCGGTTTTGGCGGCACAGCCGCCTTTTGCTGTACGGGTTTTTGCGCCGTTTTTTGCGCGGGCTTCTGTTCGGGTTTGGGTTCCGGTTTTTGCTCCGGCTTTTTCGCGGGAGCGCTTGCCTTTACAGCCGCTCCCGGTTCATCGGGCGTTTCGTAATACGCCCTGACCTTGGCGAGAGAGCCGCCGAAAAGACCGAGTGTCTTTTTTGTCGCCTGTTCGATGATCTCAACAACCACATCGGCGTCATCCGGTGCGTTGAGCTCGACAATCGCCTTGTTGCGCGCGTCGTCGAGCGTGGCTCCCGTCCCTATTGCTTCCTTAATCAAACCTGTCACCACCTATAATTGTACCGTCCTACCGACGGAAAAGTTTTATTTTTGGATTTGCACTCGTTTTTTGACGTTATTCTCCCGCGCGCGCCTTGTGACGGTCTCCTCGACCATATTCTGCGCGATAACCTTTTTCGGCGAGAAAGCGTAGGTAAGCGCCACCTGCTGGATAAACGAAATCAGGTTGGAAACAATCCAGTAAAAGCCCGCGCCTACGGGGAAGGCAAACGCGAAAACCAGCGACATGAGCGGTCCGTAAAACGTCATGCAGCCCATCATTGGATTCTTGCCCATGGCGGGGTTCTGCTGCCGCTGCTTGATAAACATGAATACCGCGGAAAGCGCCGATGTGATACCGGCTAAAATCGGAATCAGCCATAAAATGTTGAACTCTTTGTAGTTCGGAATCTCAAAAAGCTTGATGCCGAAAATCTGATATTTATCGATAAAGGTCTGAATGGCGGTAATATCCGCCTCGGTGAGCCGCTTTACAGCCCCCACCACCACCTCGGATTTATCGGCGATAAACGTATCAAAATTTTCAAGGAGAATGATTTGCAATCTGTTCGACAACGACTTTGAAATCTCGATCCCCGCGCCCGGCGCGTAGGCCTTGTACGCATCCGTCAAGGCGTCAACAGTCATCTTTGGAATGCGCAGGACGTTGGTAAGAGGCGTATAGATGACGGAAAACAGCCCGATCATGACCGGAAACTGTACCGCCATCGGCAGACAGCCGCCCTGCATCATACTGAACCCCTCGCGGCGGTAAAGCTCCTGCGTCTCCTGGTTGATCTTCATCTGGTCGCCCTTGTACTTTTCCTGAATCTTCTTTACCTTGGGCTGAAGCCGGATCTGCCGCGAGGAATTTTTCTGCTGTTTGATGGCAAAGGGCAAAATCATCAGCCTGACAACCACTGTCAAAATGATGATGGATAAAACATAGTTGCCCGTCAGCATATACAAAAGCGCCATGACATAACCGAACGGCACCGCGAATAAATTTTGCATAAAGTTCATGAACAGAACTCCTTACTATTACTCTTCCTCGTCATTGTCGTTGTCGTTCCCTCTTTTCGGCGGCACGGGATCAAATCCGCCGGGGAAAAAAATATTACACCTCATGAGTCGCCTTATCGCGAGCAGACCGCCCTTGAACAAACCATGTACGGTAATCGCCTCGACGGCATAGACCGAACAGGTGGGGTAGTATCTGCAGCGCGGCGGAAACAGAGGTGAAATATACCGTTGATAGAATCGTATAAATTTTATAATAAAATCTTTCATGATTCATTGGGCAGCAGCAATCCTTCGGCGGAGAGAACGGACAAAAGCGCGGCGGAAATCTCCGTGCTTTTGACGTGTTTGGTCCTGCCGCGCGCCACGAATACAAAATCGTATCCCGACTTGATCCTCGGCGATACGGCGCGAACGCCCTCGCGTATCACGCGTCTTGACCGGTTCCTCTCTACGGCGTTGCCGATCTTTTTGCTCGTGGTGATG
>CAYYFY010000015.1:0-14232 GCA_964471035.1 uncultured Eubacteriales bacterium | reverse complement strand
GCCGCCGAGCACCGTGACCGCGCAGGCGTCGGCGGTCATTTGGCAAAGCAGACCGTCCTTGGTGCCGCCGCCGACGATGTGGATTTTGTCATACGCTTTTCCGGTACATTTTTTGATGCCGTCAAACGTATAGCGGTATTTGAGGGCAAGGCTCTCATAGATGCAACGCATGATCTCGCCGACGGTCTGCGGCACATACTGACCGGTGCGCGCGCAGTACTCCCGCACGCGGGCGGGGATATCGCCCATGGCGGTGAACTCCGGAGCGTCCGGATCGATAAAGCAGGCAAAGGGTTTCGTTTTCAGCGCCTCGCGCTCAAGGTCGGCGTATGTATAGCTGTCTTTGGCGCGTCCCCAGTGGCGGCGGCTCTCCTGAATGAGCCACAAGCCGCAGATATTCTTTAAGAAAGCGGTCGTATAGTCAAAGCCGCCCTCGTTGGTGACGTTTAACGCCTTGGAAGCGTCGTTAATGATCGGCGCGTCTACCTCGGTGCCGAACAGCGACCACGTGCCGCAGCTGATGAAGATGAAATCCTTGTCCTGCGACGGGACGGCGGTGACCGCGCTCTGCGTGTCGTGCGAGGCGCAGAGAATGACCTTTGCTTTCGGGATTCCCAGCTCCTCGCAAAGCCCGTCGGTCAGCTCGCCTACCGTCTCCCCCGGTTTTGTCACCGTCGGGAGAAGGCTTTTCTTTATGCCGAACGCGTCGAGTATTTCCTTTGACCAGTCGTGCGCGGCAAGATCGATCATCTGCGAGGTCGTGGCGATGGAGTACTCGGCGGCCATATTGCCTGTGAGCATATAGTTAAACAGGTCGGGCGTAAGCAGCAGCTTATCCGCGTTTTCAAGAATGTGCGGACGGTTGAGCTTCAAGGAGAGCAGCTGAAACAGCGTGTTGAACTCCATGAACTGGATGCCGGTGATGTCATAGATTTTATCGAGCGGCATGAACGCCTTTGCCTTTTCGATCATACCGGCGTTGCGTTTGTCGCGGTAGTGAACGGGGTTTTCGAGCAGCGCGCCGTCTTTGCCGACAAGACCGAAATCGACGCCCCATGTGTCGATGGCAACGCTGTCAAAACCTCCGGCGCGGTGCGCTAAAAGCAGCCCCTGCTTGATCTCATGAAACAGCCTTAAGGTGTCCCAGTAGACCGTGCCGTTCACGGCGACCGGCTCGTTTGGGAAGCGGTGCACTTCCTCTAAAGTGATCTTTTCACCGTCGAAAAGCCCTAAGATGGCACGGCCGCTTGAAGCGCCGAAATCGAAGGAGAGAACACGTTTGAGCATATTAGATCCTCCTGTTAATTTATGAAAGCAAGCTATTTTAAAAAGCTTGAAATTATAATTTGCTCGGCTTCTTCTTCCGAAAGCCCTAATGTCATCAGCTTTAAGAGCTGCTCGTTGTTGATGCGCCCGATGGCCGCCTCGTGGATGATGGCGGCGTCGCGGTGGTTGGCGGCGATTTCGGGGATGGAACGGATTTTCGCCTCGTCCATGATGATCGAGTCGCACTGGACATGCGCCTTGCAGCGGCTGTTGCCGACGGCGCGCGGATAGAAAATCTGCTCGGAGACATCCTTTGCGACTGAGCGCGAAATAATCTGCGCCGAGGAATCCTCGCCGTCGAGATTGATTGTCATGTCCGAGCGCGCGTACTGCTTGCCGTGGGTCATGAGCCGTTCGAGCATGAGCAGCGACGCGCCCGCTTTTAAGTGCGCGTTTGTCTCGCGCACGGTCGAGTCAACGCCCTTGATCTGCACCATTTCCATTTCGCAGTGCGACCCCTCCTCCATCTCCACCTCGGTGGTCGGGTTGAGCACGCGCTCGCCGGTGCCCTCGCCGGTGCCGTAATGCTTCTCAACATACTTGACACGCGCGTTTTTGCCGATATGAAAGCGGTGGATGCCGTCGTGCTCGCTCTTTTCGCTGCCGGCGCTGTGGATGCCGCACCCGGCGACGATGAGCACGTCGGCGTTGTCGCCGATATAAAAATCGTTGTAGACGAGGTCGTCGATACCGGCTTTTGAGATGATGACGGGTATATGCACGCTCTCGTTCTTCGTGTTCGCCTTGATGATGATGTCAATGCCGGGCTTGTCCGTTTTTGGCTCGATGACGATATTCTCCGTCGAACGGCGGCTTAAAGGCTCTCCGTCCTTGCGGATATTGTAAGCGCCCTGGGGGATTTCGTGAAGGTCGGCGACCGCGCCGAGGATGGAATAATCGGTATCGGTAAGGTTAGCCATAATAAACTCCTTTAAATCTCAGGCTTTTTTGAGGGTTTTCTGAATTCGCAATGATTGTCGAGCTCCGCCATCAGCTCCGGAAATATGACCGCCTCGGGTCCGTCGGAGGCAATTTTCCCTTCGGAGACAACGGCAATCCTGTCGGCAATTTTCATAATCCGTTCCTGATGGGAGATGATGATAATACTTTCGCGGCGTTTTTTGCTGATGCTCTTGAAGCTTTCGACGAGCATGGTAAAGCTCCAGAGGTCGATGCCGGCCTCCGGCTCGTCATAAATGGCAAGCTTCAACGGACGCGCCATGAGCGTGGCGATCTCGATGCGCTTGATCTCCCCGCCCGAAAGCGACGAATCCACCTCGCGCCCCATATAGTCCTTCGAGCAGAGCCCGACGCCCGTCAGATAGGCGCAGCATTCGTCCTCCGGCAGCTCCCCGCCGTGGGCAAGGCTTAAAAGCTTATTGACCGTCAGTCCCTTAAAGCGCGGCGGGTGCTGAAAGGCATAGCCGATGCCGCGCTTTGCGCGTTCGGTGACGGACAGATTCGTAATATCCTCACCGTTGAAGAAGATTTGCCCCGCTGTCGGGGTCAAAATCCCCATCATGAGCTTGGCGAGCGTTGACTTGCCGCCGCCGTTGGGACCGGTGAGGATGACAAACTCGCCGTCGGCGACCGTTAAATCGACGCCGCTGACGATGTCAAGACTTTTACCCTCGTCGCTGATCTCATAGGAAACGTTTTTTAATTCCAACACAATTGTGAATCCTTTCTTTTAGGAAAGTTTTATTCTAAACTCTATCATTTACAATTATATATAAATTACCGTGATTATCAAGAGAAACGGTAAATTTTTCTTGTCAATTTGAAAATAAAGTGATATACTTTAAGGTGTCGATATAGGCATTTACGGTTAGGAGATGTTAGTATGATGAGAACAGGCGGGTACCATGAGAGTGAGCTGTCGAGAGAGCAGCTTGAAATGGTCCTCGAAAACACCATTACCGGCATGGCTGTTATCGCGCCTATGCCGAATACTGTTAAACTCGTGTATACCAACGACGGGTTTTTCGATATGTTCGGCTATACGCGCGAGGAATACGAAACGCTCGACGACGCGACGCTTTTCAACCTCGTGTATTACGAGGATTTTATCCAGATTATCAATCTCGTCAAAAACGGCTCGAACGCTCTGTATCAGGTACAGCGCTTTGAGTGCCGCTTCCGTAAAAAAACCGGAGAGGAAGCGTACGCGCTCGTTTCGGCGCGGTGTATTCCGTCCGAGGAGTACGGTATCTACTTTGTCTGTAATCTGATTGACATTACAGAGCTGAAAAAGACCCAGAACAGCTTACAGAAAGCAACCGAAAAATATGAGATTCTTGAGGAAATCTCCAACGACATCCTCTTTGAGTATGATGTCGCCACCGATGTTCTGGAGTGTTCCTATAAGCTTAAAAAATTACTGCACCGGTCGCCGGTCATCGACAACGCTATAGAGGCGATTACCTACAGCGAGTTGGTTGACCACCGCGACGTGCCGATTATCCTTGAAAATGTCAGTAACGCGCTGGCGGGCAAGCGCACCAACATCTTTGATTTCCGCTTGAAGAACGACCGCGGCGACGATGTCTGGTATACCGCGACGTTCACCACCATCTACAACCACGCCGGCGAGGCGACCCGTTTCATCGGCAAGCTGACCAACGTTGACCGCATCAAGCGCGAAAAGACACGCCTGATGGCGCAGGCGCAGACCGATCCGCTGACGGGTTTCTACAACAAAATTTCCACGGGACTGAAAATAAACGAGATCATCCAGAGCAAGGAGGATTTGCGTCCCGGCGCTCTGTTCCTCATCGACATTGACAATTTCAAGACCGTCAACGACACCTACGGCCATGTCGAAGGCGACCATTTCCTCATCAGCGTATCGAGCAGGCTCAAGAACCTGTTCCGCACCATGGACATTCTCGGGCGCGTCGGAGGCGACGAGATGGTGCTGTTCATCGACGATATAAACGCCGATACGGCAGCCGCCAAGGCGAAGGAGGTTTGCAGGCTGTTTACGGAGATTCACCTTGAGGCCGATGAGAATTATAAGGTTTCGTGCAGCATCGGCATCGCGATGTGGCCGGATAACGGCGGCTCGTACACCGAGCTTTTCACCAGAGCCGACGAGGCGATGTACACAGCCAAGTCCGGCGGCAAAAACAAATACGAATTCTATGGCAGCTGAAAAACTGCGCGAGCGGTACCCGCTGTTCCTCTACAAAGCGTATTCTGTTAAAAAAACCGAAACTGACATTACGTTGGCCTTCAATTTCACCATTGAAGGCCTGTGTGATTTTTCGCCCGAAATCGTTATTAAGACCGGCAACCGGCAGCTTGTGAACGCTTTTGACAGCGACACTGCCAAACGGATTGTTTTCGCCTTAGGGCTGGTCGAGGCCGTCAGCTATTTCAAAGCCGTCTGTCCGAAAACCGTAAGGGTCCTTTGCGGCACGCTGACAAAAGAAGAGAAGCTATGGTTCAAAAAGCTGTGGTACAACGGGCTGGGCGAGTATTTCTTTGTCAACGGCATCACGCTTTCCTTTGACGAATTCTTAAACATTGACGCTCCCGGGGAACCGTTTAACCCTAAGAACGATTTTGTGTCCGCAAAAATGAACCTGATTCCCGTCGGCGGGGGCAAGGACAGCTGTGTGACCGCCTCGCTGCTCAAGGGTCAGCAGAACATGTTCTTTACCGTCAACGACCAGCAGGCGCGCACCGACTGCATAAGCGCTGCCGGGTACGGCGAGCAGTCGGTCGTCAGGACGTACAGAACCATCGACAGCCGCCTGCTCGACTTAAATAAGCAGGGGTTCTTGAACGGGCATACGCCGTTTTCGGCGATCGTCGCGTTTTTGTCGCTGTACTGCGCGTATATTTTCGGCTGTGAGGACATCGTATTATCAAACGAATCGAGCGCCAACGAGGGTAATATCGGCGAAATCAACCACCAATATTCAAAATCATTTGAATTTGAGCGTGATTTCAATCAATACGCGCATACTTTCCTTACCGGCGGTATACGCTATTTCAGTCTGCTCCGCCCGTTTAATGAGCTGCAGATCGCCAAGTACTTCGCGAAGGAGAAACCATATCACGCCGTGTTTCGGAGCTGCAACAGGGGCAGCAAAAAAAATGTCTGGTGCTGCGCCTGTCCGAAATGCCTGTTCGTTTACGGAATCCTGTCGCCGTTTCTGACCGACGGGGAGCTAACGGCTATATTTCCGGAGAACCTCTTTGAAAAGACAAGTATGCTCGAACTGTTCAAGGCGCTTTTGGGGCGTACGCCGCATAAACCCTTCGAATGCGTCGGGACCGCCGATGAATACCTCGCGGCGGTGTCGATGAAAACAGAGCAGCTCAAAAACAGCGGCGAACCGCTGCCCGCGCTGCTCGAATATCTGTCTCAGACGACCGATACGAGAGCGTGCGCCGCCGCCGGAAAATCTCTGCTATCCGCCTTTAACGGGGAACACCTCGTCCCCCAAAAATTCAAGGACGCCTTAAAGGAGCTGAAAAGCGTTGCCGCGGGTGATTGACTATCTGAAAGACAAAAACGTGCTGATCCTCGGCTTCGGGCGCGAGGGACAGTCGACGCTGCGTTTTCTCAGAAAGTATTTGCCGAACAAAAAACTGACTGTCGCCGACGTGACCGCCGTGACCGTTAACGATCCGCTTGTCACGGTCGTTTCGGGAGAAGACTATCTGTCGTGCATCGGCGATTTTGACGTCATCATCAAGGCGCCGGGCATCCCGTCTTTGGCTATCACGATACCCGATGGCGTGGAAATCACCTGTCAGCTCGATCTGTTCCTGCGCTTTTTCGGCGTTATGACCGTCGGCGTCACCGGCACAAAGGGCAAAACGACGACCTCCACGCTGATTCACGCGATACTGAAAAGCGCCGGTCAAAACGCCGCACTGCTCGGCAATGTCGGCGTGCCGGTCTTTGACGTGCCCGACGGAACCGAAATTGCCGTTGTTGAAATGTCCTGCAACCAGCTTGAATTCACAAAAGCTTCCCCGCATATCGCGGTGCTTGTCAACATTTACGAGGATCACCTTGAGCACTATAAGGACGGTTTTGACGGCTACGCGCGCGCCAAGCTCAACATCACGCGCTTTCAGACGAAAGCAGACTATTTTATTTATAATCCGGAGCAGACCGATTCGCGCCTGCCCGACTTAAAGGGCGTCTCGGGCGGTATCGCCGTCCCCGTGCCGTTCTCCGAAGCGGTCAAGGACCCGTTTCTTCTGGAGCTTCAGCGGTCAACGCACTTTTTGCTCGGCGAACACAGCCGGCAGAACCTCGGCTACGCATGTGCGGCCGTCCGGCTTCTCGGCGTATCGGACGACGCCGTACGCGAAGCGGTAAAAGCCTACACGGGCATCGAGCACCGGCTTGAATATGTCGGCGTATTTTCCGGCATCGCCTTTTATAACGACAGCATCGCGACCGTGCCGACCGCCGTCATCAACGCGATAAATTCCGTAGGAAACGTCGGTACGCTGATCTTCGGCGGGCTTGACCGCGGCATCGACTACGCCCCGCTATTGGCTTTTCTTAAGGACGGCAAGGTAAAAAACCTCATCGGCCTGCCCGAGACGGGGCATACGCTCCTTTTAGCGCTTAAAAAAATGAGCTGCACCTCGACGATGTTCGCCGCCAACGATATGGAGTCGGCGGTGAAGTTCGCGTATAAAAAAACGCCGCGGGGAAAAACGTGTCTGTTTTCCCCCGCCGCCGCGAGTTATAATATGTATAAGGATTTCGAGGAAAAAGGACACCATTTTAAAGACTGTGTGCGGAAAATGCAATAAGCGGCGGCGTGACGCCGCGAGTTATAATATGTATAAGGATTTTGAAGAAAAGGGACCGCCATTTTAAATACTGTGTGCGTAGATTTCAATAACCATGACTTTGACAGGAGGTTATTATGCGGAAACAGGCGGAAATCAATAAAACTGCATGGGAATACCGAGCTTATGAGCATTGGAACAATCAAGCAAACCCAAGCGAAAAGGCGACTTATTTAAAGGCGGATCCAAAGGCACGTTTGCGATATCATCAAAAGTATTTTGAGAATATAAACGACTTAAAAATTGCCAATCCCTGTGGTTCAAACGGCAGAATTGCCGTTCCGCTGGCATTGCTCGGTGCAAAGGTAACAATATTTGATATATCGGAAGAAAATAAACGGTATGCTTTAGCGTTAGCAAAAGAGGCGGGCGTTGTTATCCAATACATAGTCGGTGACTTCTGCGAGGTTGACTCTATGCGGTTTGGTAATACATTCGATATTGTATATGCTGAAGGCGGTATCTTGCACTATTTTTCTGACTTGGATTGTTTTATAAGCGCTCTATATTCTATTACAAAGCAAAATGGGAGATTAATATTGAGCGACTTTCACCCATTTAGAAAGATAAATACATCCGGCTCAAAAATGATGAGCGTGTTCAAAATGACGGATGGCGATTATTTTGATTCCCAATTACATACCGGAGATGTAGCCTATCAGTCTTTCTTTAATTCAAAGGAACAAGAATCGTTTCCAAAGTGTTCTGTGCGGTATTATACAATCAGTGAAATTCTAAATTCAATAATTCGGGCAGGTTTTATAATAAACGAATTTAATGAACATCCGAATTTCGACGATGAAAAACTTCCCGGTGAATTTACCGTTATTGCAGATAAGAAATAAGTGAAGCGCCGCCCCTAAAGGCGGCGTGAAGTTTTCCGCCTGTGGGCGGAAAGTGAAGTTTCGCGCCTTTGGCGCGGAGTGAAGGGCCGCCTGCGGGCGGCGTTAAGTGTTGCGCCGAAAAGCGCAACGTTACGGCGTTAGTCTTCTAACGCCGTATGACCGGAAACGCAGAGCTCAATACACATGGCGTCCAGCGCGTCAATCACACCGTCGGCATTTATGTCGGCGGCGTATCTTTACGCCGCATCGGCACCGCGGACATAAAATCCAAACGCGCGGTTCATTGTGACGACGGTCAGCTTATCCGCGGCGTACTGACGGTACACGGCGGTCACAACGGCCTGTCCCGTGCCGACGACGCGCACCGTGCCATTATTTACAGTGACAACCTCCTTATTGGAAGAGGAGAATGCGACAAGACGGCTTAAGGGATACGGCGAGGGTATATCGGTAAAAGCCGCACAATCGACGATGGCTCCTTTTTCGTAAAAACCATCAACCTGCGGGAATTTTATGGGATTGTCGGCGTCCGGCTCCGACCAGAGCGCGCCCCCATATCCGATGGGAGCATCTGTGAAAACGGGACGCTTAAAGAGCGCCGACCATTTGAAGCCGCCCGCTTTGGTAAGCGACGTGTAAGCGTTCGCTGATCCGGCATTCGCCGTGCTGACAGTGGTAATCTTCGTTGTGTACGAATAGGGGGAAACGGTCAAAGACGGCGAGACAATCGCCTTTAAACCGGAATCCGCCGCACAGCAGCTTAAAACGTTTGTCCTTCTCAGCAAATACGCGAAGGAAGCCTTAAATAGCGCGGCGCTTTTACTCGTAACGGACAGCTTTCCGGCGGTTAACGTCCCGCGGATATTGCTGCCTTTGGGGTTCGATGTACCGGCCGCCGTGTAGGCGACGGCACCCGCGCCGTAGAAATACTGCCCGTCGCCCATAACCCACAGGCTGCCGCTGAAAAGGCAGGTGTCGAGCGTTAAATGATTGCCGTAGACATGGCCGAGAAGGCCGCCCGCGTAGACATATCCGCCGTTTTGCACGGTCTGCGCGCCGTTCGACAGGCATTCGGTGATACCGAGAGATGATGTCTCGGTGACGGCGCGGCCGACGATTCCGCCGGAATACACGGTTTGCAGAGTGGAGACGGGTATCTGTTCATAGGTGTCGGTTATACCGAAAAAGCCGCAGTCGGACAGCGCAGTCGTCCCCGCGCCCCCGATAAAGCCCGCCATGCCCCCGACCGCGGAATAAGCCGTACCCGCAGACGTCGCGCCGTCTTGCGCATAGCCGTTTACGTCAAGCTTCCCTGTAAACGAACACGCCGCGAGAAAGACCGAAACACTCTTATACGGTATGATTTTCCCGACAATGCCGCCCCCGCAGAGCGCTCTCTGTCCGCTGCCGGACAGGCGGCCGCTCATAATCACGTCCCCCGTCGCCGCGCACTTGTCGATGTAGCCTGAAACCATCTGACCGACGAGCCCGCCGCCGTTCAGATTTACGCTGCCGGCGGACGCTTTCGCCGTAAGCGTCATAGCGCCATCGGATTTGCAGGAGGTGAGTGAGGTATTTGTCAGTAAACCGGCTATGCCGCCGGCGTTCAGCGTGAGCGGCGCGGACGTTTCATACTGATACGGCATACCCCCGTTTTGGGAAACCGAGCCGCCAGCCAGACAATCCGACAGATCGCTGTCTGAAAGGGTGCCGGCAAACGCGCCGACATCGGCCGTCACGCTGCCTGAAAATACCGACAATCCTGTATAGTACAATTTTGATGTACACCGAAACGCATTGACGCCGGACGCCTTGCCAAAAAAAGCGCCCGTAGAAATTTGTGAAAATGTACCCGCCGCCGTGCCGGTAAAGCCGCCCTTCAGCGTGAATGTGACGCCGCAGTTCTGAACGACCGAATCGGTACATGACCCCGCTAGCCCCCCGACATAAAGCGCACAGGCGGTAAACGTACAACTGAGAGTCGCCGACGCGGCAAGCGTCAGGTTGCGCACGGTCGCGTTCTTCATGCAGCCGAACAGGCCGATATACTCCGGCCCGGCGTTAAGCACGCCGCTTAAAGCAAGCTTCAGATTGGTGATGGCGTGGTCGTTGCCGATAAGCGTTGCTCTAAACGGCTTTTCGGGCGTCCCGACAGGGACAAAGCCGCCCTTGAAGATGCCGCCCGTTTTATACGCGGCGGCCGAAACGGCAATATCCTTTGAGAGTACAAACGTCGTCCCCGCGCCCCAGTTGTCAGGGTTGCAGAGAAGCGTTTTTAAGTCCGCCTCGTTGGTCAGTTTCAGCGTACTGCCCGCAGAGACGGACAGCGAAAGCACCGACAGCATTAAGCACAGCGCTAAAACTGCCGGTAAAACCTTTTGGCGGATGATCCTGATCAATCGTTTTCCTCCCGAACCTTTTTAAGAACGTCCTCCGGAATGGCCTCGCCGTGCCTGACCATCAGGATGTTAAAAATCGATATGGCAAAGCAGATCGGGCAGTACACGAACAGCGACATATAGGTGCCCGACAGCATACGCACCAACCCGTAAAGAATGGGTGTGGCAATCTGCGCCGAAAAGGTGGCGGTGTAGTAGTAGCCGGTGAATGTGCCGATTTTCTCGATTCCGCCTATTTCCAGCACCAGCGGCAGGGTGTTTACCGTGATGAACATATTGGCCGCGCCGCCGACAATCAGAGCGACCCAGACAAGCACAAGCCCCTTTCCCGTGATCATCTGGACGGACAGATATGCGATAAACGCCGCGAGAAACGCTATAAGACCGATGACGATCGTCTTTTTTCTGCCGAACTTTTTACCGACGATACCGGCGGGCAATGCGGCAATGGCGGAGCTGACGACAAAGATGAGCATCATCGTTGAAGCCTCGCCGACACTCTTGCCGAGTATCTCATCGGCGAACAGCGCGAAGAAGGTGGAAATCGAGTTGGTGCCGCAGAAGAGGAAAAACAACCCGATGAGCATGAAAATCAGACTCTTTCTCTCCGCGCCCGTGAGCTTGATGGCCCGAAGCCTCCGCTTTTCCGCCTCGGCAGCCGCTTTGGCGGCTTCATAGGCGTTTTTCTCATCCCGCGCTTTCGCCTCATCGGCAACTGTTTTCAGACGGCTGTCCGGCTCTTTAACAAAGAAGAACAGCACGACCGTACCGACAACCATGACGACGGCGCCGAGAGCGAATACCCAAGGGGTATATAAATCCGCTTCGGTTTTCTTGTCAAAGCCGCCGACGACGCAGATGATCGTCGCAGCAAGGGTGGCAATAAGACCGCCGACGCCACCCATCAGATTGATGACGGCGTTGCCCTCGCTGCACAGAGAGGGCGCGGTGAGATCGGGCATCAGAGCAACAACGGGAGCGCGCCACAGCGACATGATGAACACATACATGATGATGCAGAACATCAGAGCGGGAATCGTCGACATCTGCGGAATCAGGATGAAGAACAGCGCCGAGAGCGGCGCGCCGAAAAAGATAAACGGGCGGCGCTTGCCGAAACGCGAATGACAGCGGTCGGACAACTTTCCGAACGTCGGCTGAAAGATGACGCCGAAGATGTTGTCAAAGGTCATGATGAAGCCGATGAACAGCGGCACCAGCGTAAAGCCGCCGGCGGCGGTATGTACATCCTCGCCGGTCGCCTGCATGAACTCGAGCAGGGCGGGAAATTTGTCAATGAGCGCCGCGCTCCAATTAGTGATGGTCGAAGAGCTGCCGAGCATTTTGTTTAATATGGTCGTCACAAAGGGATCGTAAATTCCCCATGCCACCGATGTGGCGAGAAATCCGAATCCGATCAGTATCGTTTTTCCGTAGTTGAGTTTGAGTTTTTCAGCCAAAACAAGACCCCCAAAATTAAATTTTAGATGTTAGATGTCAGATGTCAGATATTAGACGTGCTTTTTGATAGCTATATCAATAATTATAGCATTATTAAATAAAAAACACAACCTTATATATTGACATTATCTTTAATAATGCGGGATTCCATAAAGCCGGACATCACGCTGTTCACGCAGATCGAACGCGAGTATATGGACAAAAAAACCGTCGTAACCGTCATCGTGCAGCGCGGTACAGCGCGTCCCTATTACCTTGCCGGAAAGGGAATCCGGCCTGAGGGCGTATTCGTGCGACAGGGAGCGTCGACGGTTCCGGCGACCGAAACCGCCATATTGCATATGATCAGAGAAACGGGCGGCAGCTGCTATGAGGACGAACGCTCCTTAAATCAACAGTTGACTTTTCTTAAAACAGCCGCCTATTTTAAGAAGAAAAACATTGCTTTCGGGGAATCGCAGAAAAAAACTTTGCGCCTTATAGGCGAGGACGAGACGTATACCAATCTGGCGCTGCTTTTATCCGAGCAATGTCCTCACACAATCAAGCTGGCGGTGTTTGAGGGTGATAAAAAGGCTATATTTAAAGACCGGCGGGAATTTTCAGGTTCGTTGTTGTTCCAGTTGGAGGAAGCATTCGACTTTATAGACCGCTTCAACCGCACCAGAGCCGAGTTTATGGGGCTCGACAGGATCGATCGGCGGGATTATCCGCCTCAGGCAATCCGCGAGGCGCTTCTTAACGCCATCGTTCACCGCGACTACGCCTATTCGGGAAGCACGCTGATCAGTATTTTTGACAGCCGCCTTGAAATCGTCACGATCGGCGGTCTTGTCAAGGGTATGTCGCAAAAAGACCTTACGCTCGGTGTGTCCATACCGCGCAACGAACGGCTGGCGGATGTATTCTACCGACTGCGGCTGATTGAAGCCTACGGCACCGGACTGCCGAGAATTATGGAATACTATGAGGAATACACCGTCGAACCGCAAATTGAGGTGTCCGACAACGCGTTTAAAATCACCTTACCGAATATAAACAGCCGCCCTGCTTTGTCCGCGCCGCCGTCCGGTCTTTTTTTAAGCGATAAGGAAAAACAGGTTTTAGAGCTGTTTGAAAGGCAAGAAGCTATCGTGCGCACAGACGTGGAAACGGCGCTGAACGTATCCCAGCCGACAGCCATCACGTTGCTGCGCCGTATGACAGAGAAAAACCTTCTCAAAAAAATCAATACCGGCAGATTCGTAAAATATATGCTTGCAGAAAATATTTTATAAATGAAAATATCCGCCGCTATTCTCTTGCCATTTGTATTTTAATATAGTATAACTATAATCGTGCAAAGCCAGTCCCTAGTCCCTAACCCCTAGTCACTAAAATATCCGCACTCTAAGATATCCTCTTTAAAAAAGTCAAAGTCGTGCTTCCCGTCGTCCGTCTTGTATCGTCCGACCGCGTCGGCGCGCATTTCGATCTTTACCATAGGCAGACCCAAAAAGCCTTCCAGTTTTTTAAGCGTTTCGTCCTGTGAAAAGACCATGTCCTCAAAGCGCAGGGACAAAAGGTTTTTAGGCTTAGGGGTCGCCTTCATCAGCTCGCGCTGGTATTTCCAGCTGATCGCGCGTTTTTCGTGGATGTCGGCGGCTTCTGGATAGTCGATATTGAAGTCGTGCAGGTCGTCCGTAACGTGTCCTGAAAGGATGCAGTCGCGCGGGTCACGCACCCAGTGGACGCAGTAAATTTCCGGAAACATTTTGAGTATCCACGGATAGCAGAGCGTCGTTTCGGGGATTTTCCAGCCCTTGTTTTCCGCTTTCGACGTGAGCACAGACGATAGGTATTCCTCGATAAGCCTCACAAACGCGGGGTCAGGTTCACGGTCTAAAACGCCCGAAAAGTCCCACGATAAGCCGCCGGTATGGCGGACATAGGTTCCGAAAATACGGCAAGCCTCGTACATATTTTCCGGCGGGACGAGGTCCCATGAGCCGTTGAGCGGCTCGCCCATATACACGCCGCTGGCTGACAGCGTGTGCGACATGGCCCGTGTGCCGGAATGCCCTCGACCGATAACCGTCACCATCATGGATGCTCTCCTGCGCTCACTGCGCGATGCCTGTGGCATGACGTCAGCCGTGCCGACGTCATGCCTCACTGCGGCCGTCTGGGCGTACTACAGTTTCGCCTGGCCGCGCTGGGTCTGCAGTTCTTTCTGCTGAAGTCCCTTGGCGGCGCCGGGCGAGCCGATGTGCATCGTGTCGTAGGCCTGTTGCGAGGTCTTGAACGGGCCGCAGCCCTGGCCGTGCCAGTTGAGATTCGTGTAGATGGGAGCACGGCGCCCGGTTTCCTTCTCCCGCTTGGCAAGCCACGCC
>CAYYFY010000014.1:0-14500 GCA_964471035.1 uncultured Eubacteriales bacterium | reverse complement strand
AATCTGACGCTTATGCAGCTTATAGAAAAAGCGAAAAAGAACAAGCTTGATTTCTTAATTATCACCGACCATAACAAAAACTGCGCGGCGACACTGCCGGAGGTGGCGGGACTGACGCTGATCTACGGCACGGAGCTGACGAAAAAAGGCGGTCACGCGAATTTTTGGGGCGTCCAGAACGCGGTTGACGATTTCGAGTGTGAAACATATGAGGAGTTCCTGAAAATCACTGAGGAAGCGCGCCGGCGCGGAGCGCTCGTCAGCATGAACCATCCGCTGTGTACGCTCTGTCCGTGGCGCTGGGAGAAAGACGCCGCGCTGTTCGACGCGGTCGAGATATGGAACGGTCCGATGCACTACGACAACCTGACCTGCACGCAGTGGTGGCACGACCAGCTCGCCGCCGGACACAAGGTCCCCGTCGTCGGGGGCAGCGACTACCATCGGGATTATGTTGTCACCAACCTCTTGCCCAATCCCGTCACCTACGTCCTCTGCGACGACCGCAGCCCCGAGAATATCTTAAAGAATATTCAAGAGGGACATACGACAATCAGCAGCGGCGTCGGCAAGACACGCGTCACGGCGACCTCCGGAACCTCGGTTATCGGCGACACGGTCACACTTACGGACGATACACTTGTCACCGTGTGGGTGACGGGACTGAAAAAAGGACACGAGCTTGTCATCTACGACCAGACAGGCGAGGTTTATCGCTACAAATCGGTCAAAACCGAGGATTACGCCAAAACGTTGCCCGTCACAAAAGCGGGATTTGTCCGCGCTGAGGTAATACATACGTTGAATCCCTTGTTTAAAGCGGGGTACAATCTCTATACAGGCAAGCGTATCCCGCAGCAAAAAGGCATCGAGCTGCCGCCGTTTATATACGCGCAGTGCGGAGCGGTGTACTTCGAATGAGGAATTAGGAATGAGGAATGAGGAATTTTGGGCGGGACACCCGCACCCGAATATATATACCAGAAACCTATTTGTTATTCATTAACGTCAGTGACTTCATTGCTCATTAAATAAGGATGTGTGTTCATGTCTACCGCTCCCGTCTGGCACCACAGACCCTATATCCCTTTTAACCAACGCGGCGGAGAACCGAAACCGTTTATCTGCCGTCTGGCGCCCAGCCTTACGGGCGTTGAGGGCGAGGTATACGGCGCTCCTGAAGGTGTTGTGCGTTACAGGCTTTATAAATCCGAAAACGCGTGGCAGTCCGTTTGTTTCTCGGACGGCGTGTTTACGGTTATCGGCTTAGATACAGATACCGACTACGAGCTGTACGCCGAAACGTCTTTGGGCGATACGCCGTTGCGCCTTGTCCGCCCGTCGGCGGTGCCGGGAAAGGTGATTAACTACCTGCATCCGAACGATGAAGCTTATGCCTTTTCGGGGCAGTATCTGTGCAGCCCGTCGATTGTCCGTCTGCCGTCGGGCAGGCTGATTGCCTCAATGGATATATATGACCACGGCGCGCCGCAGAACCTGACGGTTCTGATGAAATCCGACGATGGCGGCGAAGGCTGGTCATACCTGTGCGAGCTGTTCCCACTGTTCTGGGGTAAGCTCTTTACGCACCGCGGCGCGCTTTATATGTTTGGTACCTCGACCGAATACGGCGATCTGCTTGTTGGAAAGAGTACCGATGAGGGCGAGACATGGTCGCCGACGACGATCATCGCGCGCGGTTCGTGCCACTGCATGACGCCCGGTTTCCACCGCGCGCCGACGGTTTTTCTTCATGAGGACGGCAAGCTTCTTACCGCCGTCGAGTACGGCGCGCATTCGTCTTGCTTTTTTGAGAGCGCGATTGTCTGGATTGACGAGAACGCCGATTTGCTGGACAGCGAATGCTGGCATATCAGTCCGTTTTACCCGCTCGAAAGAGCCGTCGCCGATACGCACGACAATAAAAAGGGCGGTATCGAGGGTAACCTTGTTCTTGCTCCCGATGGTACGCTCGTCAATGTGCTGCGCTATGAAACGAATACCGCCTTACTCCTGAAAGCCGACATCCGTCATCCCGAAAAGGGTTTCGTCTTTGACAGGACTGTCGAGATGCCGCTCGCCCACACAAAATTCGAGATACAACAAAAGGACGGCGTCTACTACGCGGTAGGCAACCGTCCCGTTAAGCGGAATATATTGTCTTTATGCACATCGCGCAACCTTGTCAACTGGGAACTCGATCGGGATATAGTAAACTACAGCCATATGGACGAAAATCGGGTGGCGTTCCAGTATCCCGCGTTTATCTTCGACGGCGACGGGATGCTGATTTTATCACGCACGGCGTTCGGCGGGGCGCGCAACTTCCACGACGCCAATTATCAGACGCTGCACCGGATCACTCTGTAGCGTCGGCGCTCTCGTTCATGCCGCAGCACTTCTTATATTTCTTGCCGCTCCCGCAGGGACACGGATCGTTTCTTCCGACCTTCTGTGTCTTCTTGACGGGGGCCTTTTTCGGCGCGGAGCCGTCGTCGGCGCCGGAGGTCGAGGTAATTTTTGCCTGCTGCTCGCGCTTGACGTCCTCCTCGGTGCGGATGCGTACCTGTAGGACAAAGTTTATCGTACCCTCGCGGATTTCGTTGCCCATCTCCTCGAACATATCCGAGCTCTCCTCGCGGAAGGCGACAACAGGATCCTTCTGGGCGTAGGCGCGTAGGGAAATGCCGCGTTTGAGCTCGTCCATAGCGTCGATATGGTTCATCCAGCGCATATCGACATTCTGCAGCAACCCCTTGCGCTCGATCTCGTTCATCAACGCGTCGCCGAAAGCGGCGCGGCGCTTGTCGTACAGGTCGAACGCCTTGTCGAGCAGCATATCGGTTATCTCGCCGTTCTTATCTAAGTCCTCAATCTCCTTTTCGTCGGCAAGCCATGCATACTTGCCGGCAAGTCCCGCTTTGTTCCACTCCTCGATTTTTACCGAAGCCGGACAGTAGAAGGCGACATTTTCGGCAACCGTATCGCCGACCATCTTCTTAATGGTTTCGCTGAGGTCCGCGCCGTCGAGGACGCGGTTTCTCTGACCGTAGATGACCTCTCTCTGCGTGTTCATGACGTCGTCGTACTTGAGCAGGTTGCGCCTTACGGCGAAGTTGTTGCTCTCAACGGTCTTCTGCGCTCTCTCGATGGTGCTGGTGAAAAGCTTCGCCTCAATAGCCTGATCTCCGATGCTGCCGAAGCGTTCTAAGGTGTTGTAGAAGCGATCGCCCGCGAACAGGCGCAGCAGATCGTCCTCCGCCGACAAATAGAAGCGGCTCTCGCCGGGGTCGCCCTGACGGCCGGAACGACCGCGCAGCTGGTTATCGATACGCCGCGCCTCGTGGCGCTCGGTGCCGATGATGAACAAGCCGCCCGCCGCCTTGACCTTTTCGGCTTCGGCTATAGTATCCGCCTTATGGGTGCTCTCAAGCTCCTTGAAGGTTTTACGCGCGTTTAAGATGTCCTCGTCGTCGGTCTCCGCAAAGCCCGTCGCCTCAGTAATCAGCTCGTCGGTAAAGCCCTGACGGCGCATTTCCGATTTTGCCATGAACTCCGGGTTGCCGCCTAAGATGATGTCGGTGCCGCGGCCGGCCATATTCGTGGCGATGGTGACCGCGCCGAACTTACCGGCTTGCGCGATGATCTCCGCCTCTTTTTCATGGAATTTGGCGTTCAGAACCTCGTGCTTGATGCCCTGTTTTTTCAAAGCGGCGGCGAGCTTTTCGCTCTTTTCGATATTGACCGTACCGACGAGCACGGGCTGACCCTTCTCGTGGCACTCCTTGACCTGGTCGATGATGGCGGCGAACTTTGACGCCTCTGTCTTATAGAGGACATCATTGTAATCGTTGCGGATCATCGGCATATTGGTCGGAATCTCGACGACGTCGAGCGAATAAATTTCCTGAAACTCCGCGCTCTCGGTCATAGCCGTACCGGTCATACCCGACAGCTTTTTATAGAGGCGGAAATAGTTCTGGAAGGTGATGGTGGCGAGCGTCTTGCTCTCGTGCTCGACCTTGACGTTCTCCTTTGCCTCAATAGCCTGATGCAGACCCTCGTTGTACCGCCTGCCCAGCATGATGCGTCCGGTGAACTCGTCAACGATGAGCACCTGACCGTCCTTGACGACATAGTCAACGTCGCGCTGCATGACGCCTATTGCCTTGATTGCCTGATTGATGTGGTGCTGGAGCGTCATATTCTCGGCGTCCATGAGGTTTTCGAGGTTGAAGTATTTCTCGGCTTTGACGATACCGCTCTTGGTTAAAGTAGCGTTCTTCGCCTTCTCGTCGACGAGGTAGTCGCCGTCGGTATCGACGATATCCTCGGCGTTGGTCTTGTCGTCAAGCTCCTTGACCTTGACCATCGTAAGCGTACGGACGAAATTATTGGCGAACTTATACAAATCCGTCGACGCGTCGCCGATGCCCGAAATGATCAGCGGGGTGCGCGCCTCGTCAACTAAGATGGAGTCAACCTCATCGACGACGGCGAACGCGTGGCCGCGCTGCACGCGCTGCTGGGCATATAAAACCATGTTGTCGCGCAGATAGTCGAAGCCCATCTCGTTGTTGGTGCCGAAGGTAATGTCGGCATCGTAGGCTTCGCGGCGCTCGGCATTGTCCTTTTCGTGAACGATAAGGCCGACCTTGAGTCCTAAAAAGCGGTATATCTTACCCATCCATTCCGAGTCGCGCTGCGCCAGATAGTCGTTGACCGTGACGATATGCACGCCCTCGCCAGTCAAAGCGTTTAAGTAAGCGGGCAGCGTGGCGACAAGCGTCTTGCCCTCGCCCGTCTTCATCTCGGCGATACGCCCCTGATGGAGGACGACGCCGCCTAAAATCTGCACCGGATAGTGCTTCATGTTGAGCACGCGCCACGCCGCCTCACGGCAGGCGGCGAACGCCTCGGGCAGGATATCGTCGAGCTTTTCGCCGTTTTTAAGGCGCTCCTTGAAGTACGGTGTTTTCGCCTGCAGCTCACTGTCGGACAGCGCGGCGTACTCGTTCTCAAGCGCGAGCACCGTATCCTTGATTTTAGAAATGCGGTTTATCTCCTTTTTAGAGTAGTCGCCGAAAATCCATGTAACTAATTTTGAAGGCATAATCAGACTTCTTTCCTTAAAGATTAAAAGGGGCATATTCTGAAACAGTATAGCACAGACAGGCTGTTTTGGCAAATATTCTTTTGGCTTGTAACAATAATTTTACTTTTCAATATTTTTGTGGTATATTGCAACAAAAAGAATCTTTTTCTCGTCTAATCGGCAGAGAGAAGAAACGGGGGAATTTCGATGATCGACAATACCCTGCTTGTCGGGCGCGCTAAACAGGGCGACAGTGAGGCTTTCGCGGCGCTGTATGCCTTGTACGCGCAGGACTTATACCGGTTTGCCGCCTATATGCTCAATTCACCCGAGGACGCCGAGGACGCCGTGCAGGAGACAGTCCTGACAGCGTTTCGCGCCATCGCTTCTCTCAACAAGCCCGAAGCGTTCAAATCATGGCTGTTTAAGATTCTCTCCAACCGCTGTAAAACGATGCTGCGTGAGCGCGGGAAATCCCCCGATCTGCTTCCCGACGACGAATACTTCTTCTCTCTGAAGGACGACTCGCTCACGGATATCGGCGTAAGCCTTGAGCTTAGCGAAGCTATCCGCACCCTTCCTCCCCCGGACGGGCAGATAGTGATGCTTGCCGTAATCGGCGGTTTTAAGAGCCATGAGCTAGGGCAGATTTTCAATCTGCCGGCGGCGACGGTGCGCTCTAAGGTGAGCCGCTCGCTGGCAAAGCTCCGTCATCTTCTGACAGTGACTTAAAGAAAGGTGATTACAATGAACGAAAAAGATGATTTTCAGACAATAAACGAAGAGCTGAAAAAGAATGAAAACCTCCCGCTCCCCGAGGCGCTCACCGAGGACAGCGCCAAAGAGCTGCTTAAAGATGAGAAACCGTTAAAAAAGGTGACGGTGAAAACCGCGTACCGCCGCGCTTTGGCATCCGCCGCGGTGTTCGCGATCGTTATGACCGTGCTGCTCGCCTCAAAGCCGTGGAACACCGCCCCCGTACAGGGCGATCCCGCGAAACCTGTCGGCAAGGTCGAGGTTCCCAACGCCCCGTCCGATTACACGCAGTTGGAAACGATGTTTCTCGCCTATCAGAACGTCAATAAATTGGGCGGTTTCCTTACCGATATCCGAGATAATTTTTATTATCCCGGAATGAAAACGGAAAATACCGCCGGGGACAATGCCGCCGCGGGCGAGACTATTGCCGGCAGCGCCTCCGTTACCCAAAAGGGACAAGAAATTCAGAATGAAGCTGCCAAAGACGAGGACGCTTCCGGCGAGCACGGCGAGACAAACGAGCAGGTAAAGGGCGTGAACGAAGCCGACATCGTCAAGAACGACGGCACCTATCTGTATATAGCCGTCAACGTGAATCAGGGCGTTTACTATTACGGCGGCGACGTCATCTATGACGAAGGCAAAACCGGTTCCTCCGACGCGGTGACGCCCGGCGCCGAACCGAAATATACGAACGGCATCGCCATCGTAAAACCTGAAGCGGACGGTAAAATGACCGTCGTCGGCGTCATCAACGCCGCCGTCGAGCCGGGCGTGAGCTACCAGTCGATTATCAATATGTACGTGAAGGGCGATACGCTCGTCGCCGTGTTCAACACGAATGATCAAAAAACGTATCAGGGCACCACGATGGTCGCCTCCTTTGATATTACCGACAGAAGCGCACCCGTCGAGCAGTGGCGTTTCTACCAGAACGGCAGCCATCTGTCCTCGCGTTTAATCGGCGGCAACCTCGTGCTCCTCACCAGCTACTATGTGGAGATTTACGGTGACAAAGACACGGTGAAGGATAACTGCGTCCCCGAAACGGGACTCTCCTACGACTCGTGCGAACGTATTCCAGCGGGCAATATCTGCGTCATGGATCAGCTCGCTTCCCCCACCTATCTCGTCGTTACAAATATCGATATAGCGGGTTTCAACGGCAAGCCCGCCTCGGCTGCTATTCTCGGCGGCGGGCAGAACGTCTACTGCACGACCGAGAAGCTGTACGTCGCTAACAGCGAGTGGGACGGCAATTTCGTGACCGCCCTCGGCAAGGCTGAAATTGCCATAGACATCGCCTCATCCTCCGGCAAAACGACCGTCTATTCCTTTGACGTCACAAACGGCGGCGTCATCTATAAAGCCAAGGCGACCGTAGACGGCACGGTGCTCAACCAGTTTTCCATCGACGAATACAACGGGTATTTGCGTCTTGCCACAACCGCCGACGGCGAGAAGGGCTCGGACAGCCGCGTCTATGTGCTCGACGGCGCGCTGAAAACCGTCGGAACCTTAAAGGGACTGGGCACCGGCGAGCGCATCAAGTCGGTGCGCTTCATGGGCACCAGAGGCTATGTGGTCACCTTCTTACAGACCGACCCGCTGTATTGTATAGACCTGTCCAATCCCGCCGCTCCGAAAACGCTCGGAGAGCTGAAGATTACAGGATTTTCCGCGTATCTTCATCCCATAACCGATACTTTACTCGTCGGCATCGGTCCCGATGGCACAAAGGACGGCACCAACGGAGCGCTCAAGGTATCCCTGTTCGACGTCAGCGATCCGTCAAAGCCCGTCGAAGCTGACAAGGCTGTCTACGGCGGCAACAACGCGTATACCGATTCCGTCGCGTACTATGACCCGAAGGCTGTCTGCTACGACGCGAAAAACCGTATCTTCTATTTCCCGCTTATGATCAACGTGTATTATTCTGACGGTTTTGCTCAGCAGATACCGAAGAACGGCGCCGTGGGACTGACCATTGACGCCGAGCAAAAGCGGTTCGGAAAATCCGTGGACTATGTCGCCATACTGGAGAATGACGGAAATACGGATAACAGATATTATGAAAAATACAGTTATTCCTATATTAATAGGGTGACGTATATCGGCAATGTGGTGTTCGGTTTTTCGGACAATGCCGTCTTCTCCTTTGACAGAGCGACAGGCAACGCGCTTTCTACCGTCGGCTTTATGGATTTTGACTTCCCGGACGAGGCGACACCGCGCCCCTATGCGCCCCAGACGACTGCTCCCCAGACAACCGCACCTCAGACGACAGCGGCTCCTGTAACGACTACCGAACCGGCAGTGACCTCTGTCTATCCCGTTCCCGCAACCGATGAGCCGATCGCCTACAGCACGACAGTTCCCGCGACCGATCTGCCCGAAACCGCACCGGACGAAACCGCGCCGGACGAGACCGTGACGGACGCGCCGACCGCGACCGTCGCCGGATCGACCGCTGCGTAACGCTTATGCCGTCGGGCTGTTCATCTCCTGACAGAGACCTTCGTACCATTCCACAATCTTGAAACGCGGCTCCAGCTTCGGGGTTTCCCCTATGAGCTGCGAGCCGTTTTCCGTCAGATAGTCCGATGGGTCGGTCTCGCAAAAACCGGGCAGGCAGAGCGGCGGGAACATTACGCACCACCAGTTATGACCCTTAGCTTCACCAAGCAGCACCTTGACGGCAGTATACCGTCCGGCGGGCAGCGTAAAGTCCGCGTAGGTGCGGGTCGTGAAATACTCGTCCGTTAAGACGATATCGACGTCGTAGGAAAATCCGTTGTCGGCAAGCACCTTTTTTGCCGCGGCAATCAGCTGTTCTTTTGATTCGTCAAGAATTCTCGCGGCGCTGTCGGCGGTCACGGCGCCGGAAAACAGCTCGCTGCCGCTCTGAAGGAGCGCGTCGCGCACGAGAATCTTTACCGCCTGATCGGCGTCGCTGTCGGAATTGGCGAGGATATGCAATCGTATGCAGCTTGTCCGTACCGTCTGCGCCGTTTTCGCGAACGACGTAACCGAAAACGCTAAGGTGAGCGCGAGCGCACAGATCATCGCCTTGACCGTAAGTACCGTTTTTCTGTCTGACATAATAAAACCTCCAAAAAAAATTACCCATAATCCTTGACCGGATTATGGGCTGTATTTTACGGTTTTATTCAAAATAAACGCCGCGGCTTTGCGGTTTTGTCAGAAAAATTTCAGGTACGACCGATTTGAGCGCGTCCGCGCAGCGCTTTGCGTCCTCTTTTTTCTCAAAAAGTCCGAATACCGTCGAGCCGGAGCCGGTCATGCAGGCGGCTATCGCCCCCGCCTCGCGCATAATGTATTTGATGTCGGCGCGCCGCGGGACGTCCACAACCTGTTCAAAGACGTTTTCACAGTACCGCGCCGTCTCTTTTAAATCACCTTTGACGGCGGCGCTGAGCATCAGCGGATTCTTCGGGTGTCTGATCCACCATGCCGCGTCGTAGGCGGCGTAGGCTTCCTTGGTCGAGACGCCCTGAGCGGGCTTTGCCAAAACGATAGTACAGTCGGAAAGCAAAGGCAAGGGCGACAGCACTTCGCCGATGTCCTGCGCCAGCGCCGTGCCGCCCTGTAGGCAGAACGGAACGTCCGCTCCGATTTTAACGCCCACAGCCGAAAGCTCCACCGCTGTCAGCGGTTGTCCGGACAAGTCGTTGAGCGCGTAGAGCACCGCCGCGGCGTCCGCGCTTCCGCCGGCAAGACCCGCCGCCGTCGGAATACGCTTTTCAATACGGATCTGCGCCCCGATTTCAATGCCCGTCGCCTCAAAAAAAGCCTCCGCCGCTCTAAAGGCGGTGTTTCGCCCGTCTAACGGTATACCCGCCGTTTCGCAGTAGAGGCGTATGCCCTTAGCCGCGTCGGGAATGACCGTGACCGTATCATACAAATCCACCGACTGCATGATCATATACAGGCTATGGTAGCCGTTGTCGAGTGTGCCGAGAATATCAAGGAACAGATTGATCTTGGCGTTGGCGCGGACGATTCTTTTTTCCGGCATGAGAATCCCCCCATAATTTAGATGTTAGATATCAGACCAAAAAACTTGTAGGATACAGCGTTTCTAAGGAACATGGCGGTATCGGTTTTTAGAACCGCTGCTTAAAGTATACAGCCGGATTCTTTCTAAGTCAAGTATGGACAACACCTTTTCTTTATGTTATGATGTCGTGGTGAAGGAGATTGCTTTTTATGGAATTCAAACGCGTCATGGACTCTCATATCCACACCGATAATTCGCCCGACGGTCATCATTCCGCCATGTTCATGTGCGAGACGGCCGTATCGAAAAATTTGCGCGCTGTCGCCTTCACCGACCACTGCGAGGTCGATTCTTTTCTTATCGATTCCTACGACCGGCGTGTTACGCAGAGCTATTTTGAAATAGCCAAGGCAAAGAGCGCCTATCGCGGACGGCTGCTCGTGCTGCAGGGCATTGAGCTGGCGCAGCCGCACTACGACCCCGCGCTTTCCTCGAAAATCCTTGCGGGGCAGAAGTATGACACGGTTATCGGGTCGCTGCACAACTTACGCGGACAGCAGGATTTTTATTATATGAAAAGCTTCGAGGGTCAGGACATTCGGGCGATGATGCACGAATACATCGATGAATTGATTCAGATGACCGCGTGGGGTCATTTTGACGTGCTGGCGCACATCACGTATCCGTTTCGCTATTTTTACAACGTGGCGGGCATCGACGAGGATATTGACAATTATAAAACGCAGATCGACGAGCTGCTGAAACTGATCGCCGAAAAAGACAAGGCGCTTGAAATCAACACGGGCGGACTGCGCCAGAAGCTGAATAAAACCTCTCCGGAGCTTACAACCGTCAAACGCTTCAAGGAGCTGGGCGGCAAGCTTATATCCGTCGGCTCCGACGCGCATTATGCCGAGCAGATTGGCATGGACGTCGGCACCGCCTACGAAATGGCTCTGGAGGCGGGGTTTAAAAGTGTTGTCTTATTTCAGAACCGGACGCCCGTCGAGATTGCCATCGAATATTGACGCGGATTTGTCAAATTGTATAGCGGCAAAACGCGTTGTATCGAAACTGTATGTTGCCGGATATGCGCCGCCGCTTTATTGTAAAGCGTTTCGCTTGCGTTTGTTCAAAAACCTGTTCAAAATGTTGATAACTCCGATAAAACGCGTTATAATTCCTATTTTATTTTCTTTTATAGAATTATTACGGCAAGCAACTGACTTTACATTGACAATTTTACTGACAATCATGAAAATTTCCCCTTGAATATACAGCCGTATATTCAAGGGGAAAGCGCTTTTTTCATGTCCTCCGGCAGCGGGGCTATAAAGGTCATCGGCACGTTTTTGACCGGATGGTTAAGCGTCACCCTTTCGCAGTGGAGCGCCGGTCTTTCGAGATACGGATTTTTCGCGCCGCCGTACATGTCGTCGCCAACGAGCGGAAAACCGAGGTACTGAAAGTGGACGCGTATCTGATGGGTGCGCCCGGTCAGCGGAAAGACGCGTACCAGCGTCACACCGGCGCTTTCCCGCATGACCGCGTAACGTGTGATGGCGTCGTCCCCTTCTCCCGCCGCGCGCCATGTCTTGTCGGGGTACGGGCGGTAAATCGGCACGTCAATAACACCCTCGCCGGTTAGGCTGCCGGAAACAAGGGCGAGGTACTCCTTATGCGGCTCACCGTTGAGCCTGGAAGCGGCATAGAGGTTTTTGGCGAGCACGGCGACGCCCGTGGTACCCTTGTCGAGCCGTCCGACCGCCCTCATACAGGCGGGCTGTTCTCCCTTAGAGGCGAGATAGGCCGCCGCGGCGTTGGCGAGCGTGCCGTTCTTGTGGTTGAATGTCGGGTGCATCGACAGCCCGTCGGGCTTACTTAAAACCAGTAAATCCTCATCCTCATAAAGAATGTCGAGCGGGCAGTCAAAAGGCAGGGGCGGCGCTGAAGTCTCAGGGATGTTCAGCGTCACTGAGTCGCCGGTATGCACCGGATCAATGGTGCGCGAGGGCACCCCGTTTATCAGGATGCCCCCGTTCGAATTTTTCACTGTGTTGATCAGATGCCCCGAACAGCCCGCGCTTATTCTTAAAAACGCCTTGAGCCTGCGCCCGTCGCAGTCGGGCGCGACCGTAAAGGTCAGCGTCCTCATCAGGCGGTCTCGACGCCCGCGGCGTCGCCGAGGTTGTATTTCAAGACAGCCGTCTCGCGCATTTTATACTTTAAGATTTTACCGGCGGCGTTCATCGGGAATTCGGTGATGAAATCCACATAACGCGGTACCTTGTGGCGCGCCATATGGTCGCGCACATACTGCTGTATCTCCTCTACGGTCGTCGTCTCGTTTTCCTTGAGAATGACGCACGCCATGATTTCCTCTCCGAATTTTATGTCCGGCACGCCGATGACCTGAACATCCTTGACCTTCGGGTGGGTGTAGAGGAATTCCTCAATCTCCTTCGGGTAGATGTTCTCGCCGCCGCGGATGATCATATCCTTGAGGCGTCCGGTAATTTTGTAATTTCCCTCCGGCGTACGCGCGGCAAGGTCGCCGGTGTGCAGCCAGCCGTCCTTGTCGATAGCCGCCTCGGTGGCCTTGGGCATTTTATAATAACCCTTCATGATGTTGTAGCCGCGCGCCAAGAATTCGCCGTTTATGTTGTCGGGGCAGTCGAGCCCCGTCTCGGGATCGACGATGCGGCACTCGATCTCCGGCAGATTAGCGCCGACAGTTGACACGCGCACCTCTAAAGGATCGTCGGCGCTGCTCATCGTACAGCCGGGAGACGCCTCGGTCTGCCCATAGACGATGGTGATCTCCGCCATATGCATCTTATCGACGACGTCCTGCATGACCGAGATAGGACAGGGGCTGCCCGCCATAATGCCGGTACGCATATACGAGAAATCGGTCTTCGCGAAATCCTCGTGGGCGAGCATGGCGATGAACATCGTCGGCACGCCGTGGCACGCGGTGATACGCTCCTGATTGATGCACGCGAGCGCGGGCTTCGGGGAATAATACGGCAGCGGCAGCATCGTCGTACCGTGCGTCATAGCGGCGGTCATGGCGAGCACCATGCCGAAGCAGTGGAACATCGGGACGTGAATCAGAAGGCGGTCCGCCGTCGAAAAGTCCATGCGGTCTCCGATACATTTACCGTTGTTGACAATGTTGTAGTGCGTCAGCATGACGCCCTTGGGGAAGCCCGTCGTACCGGACGTGTACTGCATATTACAGACGTCCTGCGGATCGACGGCAGCCGCGCGGCGGTGCACCTCCTCGATCGGCACCGTGTTCCCCATGGCGAGAGCCTCGTCCCAGGTAAGCGCGCCGTCCATTTTAAAACCGCAGGTGATGATATTGCGCAAAAACGGCAGGCGGCGGGCGTGGAGCGGCTGACCGGGCGCCGTGTTTTTCAGCTCCGGACAAAGCTCCTGTATGATTCCCTTGTAGTCGGAATCACGGTAGCCGTCAATCATGACGAGCGTATGGGAATCCGACTGGCGGAAGAGGTACTCGGCTTCATGAATTTTGTAGGCGGTGTTGACCGTAACAAGCACCGCGCCTATTTTCACCGCCGCCCAGAAGGTGATGAACCATTGCGGGATATTCGTCGCCCAGACCGCGACGTGCGTACCGGGTTTGACACCCATGGCGAGCAGGCTCTTGGCGAACGCGTCGAAATCGTCGCGGAACTGCGTATAGGTGCGGGTATAGTCGAGCGTCGTATACTTGAAGGCATACTGGTCCGGGAATTCCTCGACCATGCGGTCGAGTACCTGCGAAAAGGTGCGGCTGATGAGGATTTCCTTCTTCCAGACGTATTTGCCCGTACCGGTCTTGTTGTCGTAGAGCACGCCCGAATTCTTGAGCGAATCGTCAAAAAGGCTCATAAAGTTGGTGAAATGCGGGAAGACGATCCCCGGATCCGACAGCTCCAAAAGCCACGCCGGCAGCCATTCGAGAGAAATGAAGCCGTCATAGTTGATCGAGCGCAGCGCGCCGAGCATATGCGCGACGGGCAGATCGCCCTCGCCCATAAGGCAGTAGGAGCGCTTGTTGTCGATAAGCTCACTGTCCTTGATATGGACATGCTTTATGTACGCGCCGAGATTGGTGACCGTCTCCTCGGGGCTCTCCTTGAAATAATTGTACGGATGGTGTAAATCCCAGAGCGCCGCCAGATTGTCGGACGCGAACAGATTCAAAAGATTGCCGAGCCGCACGGTATCCGAATAAATGCCCGCGGTCTCAATAAGCAGCGTCACGCCCTTTTCCTGCGCAATCGGCAGCAGCGTATAGAGCGCCTCGGCGACCGTTTCGTCGCAGAATTCGCTGACGCCCTCGGTATCGAGCGCGTACAGGCGGACAAAAGGACAGCGGATGCGATACGCCGTTTCAATGTATTCCTCGATGATCTTGCAGTTTTCCTTAAGGGCGCTGCGCTGACCCATATTGCAGGTGGCGTCAAGGCAGGTGACCGCAAGGTCAAGCTCGGCGAGCTCCCGCACCGTCGCGGCGGCGTTCGCTTTAGCGAGCGGCGAGTTTTTGCCTCTGAAAGCATCGGCGTTGATGTTGTGGATCTCGATACCCTTATACCCGAGGTCCTTTGCCATCG
>CAYYFY010000013.1:0-14817 GCA_964471035.1 uncultured Eubacteriales bacterium | reverse complement strand
CCCTTGATATCGACGCTTTCAACGGATTATTCGCTTCCGACGGAGGCGACATACCCGATATTTCCTCCTTCGATAACTGTTTTCTGCTGACGTCGGATTTTTCACCATATAATGGTGTCACAGACTTTCAGCTGTATCTGATGGATGACAAACTCTGGCTTGCCACTCTTATAAAAGACTACGAATACAACGACAACATTCATACAATTTATCAGCTCACTTCATATGACGGAAAACTTCCCGAAAGGAGCGCGCGCACCGTCGTTTCCGCCGATAGGACGCGCCTGCCGATGTCCGATGACGGCGTGAAGGATTTTATAGCATTACAGAAAACCGAATCTTCGTATTCTGAAGACTACGAAGACTTAGAGTGCTATAACGTAACACCCGATTATATCAGACAAAATTCCGATTACCGTATTTTTGCATATGATATCTACATATACTCATCTTATGTGCTGTATGAGGGAAAAACGTACCCGCTCAACTGCGGACTCACGAGCTTGACACTCTTTGATTCAAACAATGACGGCAAGCAGGAATTGTACTTTACCGTAAGCATCGGTTCGGGTATCCCTGTGGCATCCGCGGGCTTTTTTGATCCCGTATCCAAAAAAACCAATTACTTTAGATACGAGGTTCAAATGAATGAGCTTCTCTTTTCCACAACGGGCAACAAGCTCTCGCTGTACGCGGTAGCTATGGATTTCTACAATAACGGGGGATACCATGCCGCCGACGTCGTATATACAGGAGGAAAAACCGTCCTGAGTCCGTTCCCCTCAATCACATGGTACGATTTTTCGTAATTACTATCAAAAACAGCCGGCTTCCCAAGGAAACCGGCTGTTTTTGACTGTCAATATATAACGATAAGTTCTTTTTCCGCGAAGGAACTCATTTCTATAACGCCTTTTTCGTACGCGGCTTTAACCGGCTTGCCGTCTGCCGTCACAGTAACGGTCTTTTCTCCGATATACGGCAGCCGCAGCTCTTTGAGCGTCAGCGTGCCGCCGAGCAGCTCAATACGGGTATGCGTATCGGTAATTTCGACCGTGCCCCAGCCGCTGCCGACGCTCCAAAGACAAGAAAAGCTCTCTTCTCTGACGACGGGATTGAAGCCGAGCATACCGCGCGGCAGGTCGAACGAAAAGCCGCTGAAGGCGGTCAGCAGCGTGAAGCTCGCCATCGAGCGGGCGTAGTTGCTCCCGCACTCAATCTCGTTCCACGGGTTGCGCTTCTCCCCGTCGTAGCGGTCCCGCACGCCGCGCACGACGCTTAAACCTTCCTCAATCATGCCTTCGCTGATCATGTGCGCGGCGGCCTGATATTCAAAGCCGGTCATGCACTCCTGTGTATAGGGGACGGGCACCGCCGGCTTGTTACTATGCTCCGGATAGGCGCATATGACCGTGCCGCTCTCGCCATTTAAGGCGTATACGCGGCAGGGGTTGAAGAAGTCTCGCATGACGGGTTTATAATTATATTTATAGATGCTTTGCAAAGCGGACTTCACCATGGCGTTATCGAGGATTTCGCCGAGTCCGCAGACATTCGCGTGCCATTGTCCGCAGACCTGATCGATGGAGCTGCCCTCCCCGATCTGGTACTTGATCTCTCCCGCCTCATCGTTCCAGTACATCCTGTCCGCGCCGTAGAACGGTGCGAGAATACTCCTGTCTTCCAAATCGATCTTATGAATAAAATACTCGCCGTTGAAAAGGTTCTTTTCGCTCCACGCCTTGCCGCTCTCAAATATCCGGCGGTATTCGGCGGCTGTTTTTTGTTCGCCGAGGTAGTCCGCCATCTCGGCTCCGGCCTTTAACGCCGCCAGATAGAAGCTTTGAAGCCAGCCGCTCGGCCCGAACAGCTCCATATCGAGCGTGTGGTGCTGCCTTCCTTCCAATACGCCGTCCTTGTTTTTATCCCAAAGGTGGTCGTTGTCCGGGTGCCACGCGTACTCCAGCGCCTTTTTAACGGAGTCCCAAAGACCTTTCAGCCATTCGTCGTCTCCGCAGAGCTTCCAGTCGCGGTAGGTCTTGATGACCGCGCCCATCTGCCCGTCCACGCACGGGTGAAAGAGGTTGTGCTGCCGCCCGACGGGCAACTGAAGCCGGAAGGACATCCGTCCGTTGTCCCATTGGTTATATTTGAAGTCGAGCTCGCGCATCGACCGCTCAAGCGCCGGAAACAGGAACGGCAGCGCGTACGCGTAGTTCCAGACGTGCGTACAGCTCCCCTCGCAGCTTCCCGTAAGCTCGTTTACCCCTTCCCATCCGTAGAAAGAGCCGTCCTCGAGGCGCAGGACTACAGGCGACTTCAAAACCGACAGATTCGCCGAGACCGCGTCGAGCACCTCGCGCGGCAGCGTCGACGAAAACAGCGCGTCGTGAAAGCGTCGTGTTCCATTATACAGTGTATCCCAATTTTCAAGGCAGTACGCCGCCGTTTCCCGTGAAGAGAGAAACTGCGTCGCGTAATAATTTTTCCACGTCACATCTCTCATACGCGTGCCTATGCGCTTCTTTTTCGGATTCCAGTAGTTATACTGATTCGGGAAGCTCCACGCGACGACGAAGCGCGCGCGCTTTTCTTCCTGTGGATTCAGGTCAAATGACACGGAAAGCGTCGCCGTATCGCGGTTTCCGGCGTTTTCGTATGTTCTGTTTTTCAGCGCGCCCGTGCTGCCGAAATCCTGCCAGTAGACCGTCGCCCCGTCGAACCATCCGCCGCGGTACCAGTTTTCCTGCACCGCCGTATTGGCGGCGTCGGTCGCGAAGGTGATGTCCCCATAACCGATTTCGTCCGGTTTCAGTCTATCCTGACCGAGCGTAACTAACGAAATACCGCCGTTTTTAGTAAAACGGTTGATTGCGCCCTCGGAAAAGCTGTTCGTCACGGACAGCGCCGCTGTAAAGGTAGCTGCCTTTTCTGATGTATTGCGCAGGCATACCTCGAAAAACGCCGCCGCTAGGCTGGACGCCTTGTCATCAAGCGGGATTAAAGGATTGAACGCCGTCAGCGACACGGCGGCGGGAAATACCTCATCGGAAAAATCGATACGCGCCATCGGAAATTCTCCGGTGAACGCGTGCTTTTTAAAATGCGGAAATCCCGCCATCGTCTCTGTCTGAGGCCCGAAGCCGTAGCCGACGTTGCCGCTCTTCTGATACTGCCCCATAAAGTCCTTAGCAAGGTCGCCGTTCAAAACCTTCGCGGACACGACTTCGCCGTCTTGTTCGGCCTTGACCGCGAAATGCGAAAAACCGAGCAGCGAGCCCTTGTTCGGTCGGTTGAATATCTCAAAGTCACAGAGCCGCCCGTTGCCCGAAAGCCCGATACAGCCCGTGCCGATACCGCCTAAAGGGAAAGAAATTTCCCTTGTTTTTTCGTTTTTATAGATAAAATCGGAATTCATAATAATTCATCCTCTCCCTTGTAACGATACCTTAAGAAAAGCGGTATGTCAATTTAATTTCCATAAAACCACATTTGTAATGACATTGTCATTACTTTTATGACCTTTCGTTTATTCTATAACCGGATATTCTCCTCTATAATATTAACAATCGAATTACTTATATATCAAAAGAATTAGTCGGAGGATAAAATATGGCCGGTGGAAAACCTAGTAATAAATCCAATAGCAGAGGGGCGCATATAGACAAACGGGTTGGAAAGCGCATTAAAGAATACCGTAAGAAAAAGGGGTATACGCAAGAGGAGCTTGCGGAGCTGATAGGAGCTTCCACTATATATATTTCTCAAATTGAACGCTCAGCGGCTTTTCCCCGATACGAAAAGCTGATAGCCATATTAAATGTATTGGAAATTACGGCAAATGAAATTTTTATCGACGTACTCGATAAGTCACATGAAATAAAAGCCTCGTTATTATCGGAAAAAATCGAGAGTTTACCCGCTGACGAACAAAACCGTATTTTTTCAGTGATTGAAACAATGATTCAAACCGCTAACAATAAGTAATAAAACCACAAACGCCTGCGAATTTTTCGCAGGTTTTTTATTTTTACTATAGATTTTTATAACCTTTTTTGTTATAGTATTGTTATTGTCATTACTGTGATTACCTGGTTATTATTTTACTCCAACTCAACATTCTCTTTGTTCCGTAAAATAGGACTTTAATCTTACGGGGTTTCGTTCGGAATGATTGTAAATAAATCATTCGGCGTACAGTTCAATAAAATACAAATCGTTTCAATATTTTCATATCGAATAGATTTCGTTTGACTGTTGACCATACGACTGAAATTCTGATAACTCATACCCAGTTGCTTGTATAACCAGTATTTTGTTTTTCCCTGTTTCTCTAAAAGATTGAGCACATTGAATATTAACATCACTCATCACCACATTATCTAATTTATTTATTAGATAATATCGTGTTTTTATTCTTGACATGTAGACTATCTCATTATATCATGTTTTAGTCTATTTTATTTCCGGCTCGATGTCCGAAAATATATACGCGTTAAAAAATTCGGCGATCGTGATGTCCAGCCCGTCGCAAAGCTTTTCAATGGTAGATACGGTCATACTGTTGTTACGGCCACCGACGATATTATTGAGCGTCGACTGCGTGACGCCGGAAATGGTGCTCAGTTTATTGACGGTGATGCCGCGCTCTTGACACAACTCTAAAATTCGTTCCCTGACCGCTGTTCCAATCCTCATACTAACCGTCCTCATAACTTAATTGAGTTAAGAACAGTGTAATCGACACCAAAGAAGAATGCCAACTCTTTTGGGTTGATTTATGAAATAAATATGCTATAATTAACTCAAAACAGTTATTTGGGGGGATTAAAATGGAGACAAACTCCACTGTATGCTTTACGGGACAACATCCCCAAAGCCTGCCATTCGATTTGAATGAGGACGATGAATGCTTTGTACGGCTCATAGCGCTCCTGCGCGGGTCTATCCGCGACCTGATTGAAAACCGCGGCGTAACACGGTTCATCAGCGGCATGACAAACGGCGTCGATTTATATACCGCACAGATCGTGCTTGAGGAAAAGAAAACGCACGAGGGCGTCACACTCACATGTACGGTGCCCTGTGAGGAACAGGTGCGCTTCTGGAAGCCTCCGCAGAAAGCGCTTTACAAACTGATTCTCCGGCAATGCGATGAGATTCTATTGCTGCAAAATGAAAATGATATAGACTACGCGGACAAACGAAACCGCTGTATCGTTGACAAGTCCGATATCGTCCTCGCCGTCTGGGACGGGGGCAAAGGTCCGACAGCCGGCATAACGCGGTACGCGAAGGAACGGGGCAAGGAAATCATTATCATCAATCCGAATGAATTATAACAAAATTGCCGCAAAGCAACACGCTTTGCGGCAATTATGTCATGGTTGTTATTTCGTCGAAGCCACAAGTTCCGCGAAGGTCGCCATATACGCCGAGCCGACATTTTGACCCTGAGCGCAAAGCTCCTCGTTTTCTGTAAAGATGGACTGCCACTCGTTGTCCGGCAGCAGATAGCCGACCTGATCGTTTGTCAATCCGAAGACGAGCAGGCGGCGCGCTCCGACGGTCTCCTGCATGGACGGGTAATCCCACGACGTTCCCCACGGGGACTGCTCGGCGGTAAATGCGCCTCCATAGGCGATTTCCGCGGCAAGCTCGCCGGGAGCGGTCGCTATAGCCAAGGTCTCGCCCAGCTCGATATACCCCAATTCGGTGGCGGCATATCTGTTGCCGTTATCGTCGTAGACCATCTCGCTGTCCACAAAGCCCGCGCTCTGCGCGAACGCCATATATTCGTTGTCAACGGGCAGAAAACAGGGAGCGAACCGTATATTGAATATTGGCGCAAGCTCGGTTTCGTTATCGATATTGACAAGCATATTTCCGAGCAGCGTGCCCAAAGCCGTAAGACCGTCATAACGGGACATCCCCTCTGTAACATACGCCTCCTGCTGCTGTGAAATCGCCGCTTCCGCTCCCTGAAGCATCACATAGTTCGCGCCGGCGGCTTTCACAACCTGCTCCATGTAATACGGATAATCGCCGGACAGCTCCGTACCCGCCGCGCCTAGGCTGACGCAGTGCATCGCGATATTGCTGATCCATGTCTCCTTTGAGCCGTCCGTCGGGACAAAGCGGAGACGGTACAGGTTTTCATCCGCCACCTGCGGGTCGCGCTTATCCTTGATATAAGCACTGGCGTCCGCGTAACCGAAATACAGCTTTCCGGGGCGCATATCGGCGACGGCATCCCTGACGGACTGCTCCGTGACCGTGTACAAATGCTCCATGAACTCCTTGTTTTTGCCGTTTGTCACACCCGCGGTGTCCCCGCCTGTGGCGTAAATGAGCGTATTGTTCGCGAGGCTTTCAAAAAGATTGCAGTTGAGTCCCAGCGTATCGACGGCGCTGTGCTGGTGGAGAACGGAAACGTTCAGACTGATGATGCCGTTTTCGGCGGCGAAATCCTTTAACCGCGCCCTGATTTTCTGCGTTTCGATATTGGAGAACGCATAGGCGTCGAGCACGACAAACACGGCGGCGCCGTTTTCGCCGTCGGAAATCGCGAAGGTGCGCACGCGCTGGTCGTCATAGACAGCCGTCACGGTCTTTGGCTCCTCAACCGAGATGTTGCCCGCCATGTAATACTGACCGGCAATCTCATTGCCCGTCTGTAAGGACCCCGAGCCGTAGCCGACATAGAACGCATCGCCCGGCGTGTAGCCGAACGTGTCCTCTCCGGCATAAAACTGAGCCGGACTGTACTCGGAAATCAGCCCTAAGGGCTCTGCGCCGGGATAGACGAGATTAAAATACGAAAGCACGAAGTTGAGCATCTTTTCGAGCACCTGATAGACGCCGATGGGTAAGTCCTCCGTACCGGAAGCCGCGCTCGCGGGGACGGCGAACGCGCCGAAACAGAGTGTAAGCACCAATACGACGGACAAACATTTTTTAGCCATTGCATACCCTCCCAACATTTTGTTATTACCATTATGCACCATTATAGTGTAACAGTCAAGCAGTAGAAATATTTTTCATTCTTGACAAAACGCAATTATACGACTATACTAAACTTATATTTTAGTATAGTCGGTTTTTAGGGGTTGATTTTATGTATATTCAAAGAGCGATTGAGGAAGGCATATTAAAAACTTCCGCGACGTTTCCCGTACTGCTGATCAGCGGACCGCGTCAGGTCGGCAAGACGACGCTTTTACAAAAGCTCTCCGGAGATGACCGCAAATATGTGACGCTCGACGACCCGGACGCGCGCTTTCTCGCCAAAAGCGACCCCGCGCTCTTTATGCAGCGCTATACGCCGCCTGTTCTGATTGACGAGATACAATACGCGCCGGAACTGCTTCCCTTTATAAAAATCAGCGTGGACAAATCAAAAAGAGCCGGTGATTTCTGGATCACGGGCTCGCAGGTTTTCCATTTGATGAAGGGCGTCAGCGAATCCTTAGCCGGACGCGTCGGCATTGTCAATCTGTTGGGGCTTTCCTCGGCGGAAATATACGGCTACGAAAGCGAAAAATTCACGACAGAACCCGAACACCTACTAAAAAGAGCCGACGCCGTCGCTCCCAAATACTTGAACGATATTTACGAACGTATTTTCAGAGGCTCGATGCCCGCTCTGTACGCCGATGATACCATCGACTGGGAAACGTATTACCGCTCCTATGTGAACAGCTATTTGCAGCGGGACATCCACGATCTGACGCAGGTCGCCGACGAAATGCAGTTTCACGCCTTTATGACGGCGGTCGCCGCCAATACCGCGCGGCCTCTTGTATACGAGGAGCTGGCAAGAACCGTCGGCATTTCCGCGCCCACGGCAAAAAAATGGATGTCCGTCCTCGTTTCCTCGCATATCGTCGCCCTTGTAGAACCGTATTACAACAACGTGCTCAAACGCGCCGTCAAGATGCCTTTGCTGCATTTCCTCGATACGGGCTTGTGCGCCTATCTCTTAAAATGGGACAATCCGCAGTCTCTCGAACGAGGCGCGATGTCCGGCGCGTTCTTTGAGAGCTATGTGTTTTCAGAAATCTATAAAAGTTATCTGAATGCCCTGTCCGAGCCGCCGCTGTTCTACTACCGCGATAAAGAGCAGCGGGAAATCGATTTGCTCATTCTGCAAAACGGGACGCTGTACCCGATTGAAATTAAAAAGACCGCCTCTCCGGGAAAAGCAGCCGTAAAAAATTTCAACGCGTTAAATCCCGTAACTGAGCCGGAAAAACACGGCGGGCTCGCGCAGCTTAAAGTGAATATCGGCACCGGTGCAATCGTCTGCATGGCAAGCGACCTGCTTCCGGCAGATAAAAACAACTGGTATGTACCGGCGTGGGTGATCTGAGACAAACTGAAGAAGATTACGTCAGCATTTATAAGTGGTGATAGAATGAAAAAGAAAATCGCAACGATTACATTGATCACATTAGGTTTAATGTTGATTGCTATGCTGTTTTTATTATCGCCGTTTCGAGGACTTCTCAATAACGAAAGCTATGTTGACGCGAAAACAGACTCACTGGAACTCTTTGAGGATAGTAAAGATGGTTTTATCAGTAGTAAAGATTCCGTTATCGCCAATGAATCCTCAGAGGATATTACGATGTACGGAATAAAAAATATCGGCTTTATCAAAAACGAAAACACAAGCAAGGTGGATTTCTCTATAGGCAGTCAAGGAATGACGGGAGGGCAATATTGGGGTATTTATTTTTCATCAAATAACAAACCGGTACTGTTCGGCGAGGCTGATGTTTCGGAAGAGCTGAAAAAAGGTCCGTATGACAACAGTTATTATTATCGGGAGCTTAACGGAAATAATTTTTACGCAACTGAAAGGATTGAAGAAGGCTGGTATTTTTATTATATGGATTTTGATGGGAATAAATATGGCTTGAATTGGTAACGAACCAAAAAGCCGCCCGGGCATAAAATAACACACCGGACGGCTATCCTCTTACTCTTTTTCCGCTATCACAATTTCAATACCCAATTCGTCAAAAGCTTTCAGGTCCTCCTCTGCGGCGTCCCAGTCGGTAATCAAATAATCCAGCCTGTTTGCCGGACAGATGCTGACAATCGAGTCGAAACCGATTTTTTCTGTGGGGTATAGGCCGACAACCTTTTTAGAACCGTCTATCAGCGCGTTTATAATACTGATGTTTCTTGATTTTTGGATAGACAGTCCGAATGACGCGGATATACAGGCGGAGGTGATGAAACACTTGTCAAAGCGCAGCCGGTTGATCATATCCAGCGTAAAGGAATCATAAAAACAACCGCTGGCGCTCATTTCGCCGCCCGTCACGATCACGGTAAGATTATGATATTTCCGCAGTTCTTCGGCGACGGAAACGGAATCGGTAACAACCGTGCAGGCAAGCTCCCCCGGCAGGTTTTGCGCCATAAGAAATCCGACGCTCGCGTGGGTAATATAGACGACATCCTTCGGTTCGATCATCGAAACCGCTTTTTTAGCGATCGCCAAGTAATTCTCCCAGACGACGTCTTGCACCCGTTCACGGGCGGAGAGACGTGTCCCGCCGCTGCCGACCTGCCGCAGCGGCAGCGCGCCGCCATGCGTGCGCTTTAGGAGCCCTTTTTCCTCTAAAATCCGCAGATCGCGCTTTGCCGAATCGTAGCTGACCGAAAACTGCTCCTGAATGTCCGTTACCGTGATACTGCCGCGATTTTTAAGAATATCCAAAATGGCTTGATGGCGTTCTTCTATAAACATAAAATCACTCTTTTCAGTTTATTTGAAACCCGGCCGGATTCCTTTCGTTAACATATTATCACTATTATTAACGGTTGTCAACAATAACGTTAACGATTATTAACTTTTTATAATATTACTGCGTAGACGCATTCCAGACAGACGGAAAGCGCGCCGCCAGAAAGCGGCTGTAGCTTGCGTCCGGCCTTGCGCGCAGTCCGTACCGGGCAATTTCTTCGGCGATTAATTGTTCCCCGGCGCGCCTCTGTTTTTCGGTCAGCGTTTCAAAGCGTTCTATGCGCAGCAGTCCCTCTTGCTCCCGCTCATAAAACCAAACGGCCATATCGCCGATATTAAGAGGCTCCGACACCCACGACGGCTCCCCTGAAACATATGCGCCGCGAATACCGGGTAAGGGTGCCATAGCGGGCGTCCGGGTACAGCGGTACAGATACCCGCTCTTACCGGCATAGATGTCAGACAACGCGTTGGCGTAGTATTCCGTATAACAGGGCAGACCGTTTTCGGCGAAGCCGTACGGGAACCAGTTGTACGGCGCTTCGACGGCGCGTACGGTATAAAACGCGGCGACGACGGGGTTGTCCGCAAAATAGACGTATGCCCGCCCGTGCTCGGACAGACAAGGCAAAAGCAAGGTCAGTCCGCCGACGGAAGAGCCGTGATAAAAATCCATATGCCCTCCCCTATTCATCCCACTTGACAAGCTCGCCGCTGCCGAGCCGCGAAGCGTCGAAGCGGTAATGACCGGTCACGGTGCTTCCCGGTAGGTAATCGGCTTCAAAATCACCGGCGCCGCCGTTGTGGAGAATATAGGGCTGACCGGCGGCGTTGCGCTTGTCGGAGACGATCCCGATGTGCTTGTCGTTACCGAAAATAACGAGATCCCCGGGCTGCCACGCGGCGATGTCCGTTATCTCTAAAGTCAGCGATACGGCGTACTTTTCAAAAAAGACATGCAGATTCCCCACGCGCCGAAAATCGATGTTTTTATCGCGCGCGGTAATCTCCGTATAGACGGCGGGGCGTTTCTCAATGTCATTATCGACCATGTCGCGCAGGCAGTAGCCCGCGTTTTTGAACGCGCGCCACACGACGTCGGTGCACACGCCGATTTCGTCGGGCGGATAGCCGCCGTCGCCGAAGTACCGCCCGTCGTACGCGGGCTTGTTGGCGACATCCTTGCGCGCCCCGCGCACGATGTCGGTATAGTCGTCGGCGCCGTTGCCGTTAAAATCTACGGTGCTGTACACGGTCTGTATATCGAAATCTTCGGCGGTGTATGTTTTTTCGCCGAAATGATATTTTATCATAAAAACAGCGCCTATGAGTACGAGAACAGAGCACGCCGCGGCGATCAGCCGCCGCGCTCTTCTTTTTCTTTTCAGCCTGCGCCGCCGCATACAATCCCTCTTTTCAGATACAGAACGCCGCGTAAAGCGGAACGGTCTTTTTGCCGTCCTCAAAACCAAAATTCTTTGACGACAGCTTAATGGCGTATTCCGGCTTGTACATATCTATATATACATTCAGACTTTTCGCTCTGGTGTTGTCCGCCGCCTTCACCTCGACGGGAATGATTTTCCCCTCGCGCTGAATGATGAAATCCACCTCCGCGCCGCGCTCCGATGTCCAGTAATAACAGGGATAGCCGCTGATTGTCAATTGGCGGCAGACATAATTTTCCGTCATCCCGCCTTTGAAGTCGTCGAGCTCGTCCGAAAGGTACAATATATCCTCGGCGACAATATCCTTCTTGGCGCACAGCAGCCCGACGTCGGAAACAAACGTCTTGAAGGAGTCGATGTCCCTGTAATTCTCGAGCGGCTTTTGAGGGCGCTCGACACGGTGAATACGGGTGACGATGCCCGACAGCGACAGCCACTCGATGGCATTCTCAAACTCCGCGGTGCGTGCGCCGGATTTGATCAGCTTATATTGAAAGCGCGTATTCTTTTTGGAGAGCTGAACGGTGATATTATCGTAGACAAGCCTTGTTTTTTTGATTTCGTTCTGCGAGTTGTATTTACTCATATCATTGAGATAGCTTGCCAATATCATACGCTGCGTATGGCGCACGAGCAGAAAATCCCGTGTTTCAAGGAATTTTGCCACACAGTCGGGCATACCGCCCACGACAAGATATTGTCTGTAATAGGAAAGGGACTTTTCATGCAGAACGGCGGGCAAGGGGGTATTGTTTTGAAAGCAGTTTTTTATCTGCGCCGTCAGTTCTTTTTCCCCACAGGCGAGCAAAAATTCCTCCATATCCATTGGATAGAGCGTAATCATGTCCGCCTTTCCGACCGGAAACGAATACCTTTCGCGATTGACAGCCACACCGAGCAGACTTCCGGCAACGATAATATGATATTCCGGCGCGTTTTCGCAGAAATACTTCAGCGAGGTCAGCGCGCGTTCGCATAGCTGCACCTCGTCAAGCACTATAAGCGTTTTCTCCCGCACGATGGTCTGTCCCGAAAGCCGCGACAGTACGGGGATCAGATACGACGGGGCAAGGCTTTCCGCGAAGGCTTTCGTCATCAGCGGATCGGTTTCAAAATTGAAATATGCCACATTGTCATATTGCGCGCGCCCAAAGGCTAAAAGCGAATATGTCTTACCGACCTGCCGCGCCCCCTGTAAAATCAGCGGCTTGCGGTACGGGCTGTTTTTCCACCGGTTCAAATCGTCCGTAATTTTACGGTACATAACCATTCACCTCGTTTTCAGCAATAATATACCATATTTATATGTAATAATCAATGATTTATTTCAATAATTTTACACTATATTACATGAACAGCCCCGACCGTTTGGTCGGGGCTGCCTTCTGCGGTTAATTTTTGATAATTTGCTTGCGGTAGCGGTAGATGTCGCCGCCCGTCTTGCTTTGGTAATACAGATACTCGAAGCCGTGCTTTAACATCAGCTTATCCGGTTTGTCTTTGCCGCTGTTCTCGCCGATGCAGTCGAGCACATGGCCGCCGTTTTTTGCCACCCTTTCAAGCTCGCGAAGCTCCGCGTCGTAATCGTCGCCGACGACATGTCCGGACATGACGATGTCGAAGGTACCGTCTTCAAAGGGAAGGCACGTCACCGTGCCGTCGAGGACAGTCACGTTTTTTATGCCCTCGCTTCTGATTTTGCCGCGCATGAATTCGCGCAGCTCGTCGACCGGTTCGCTCGCGTAGACGCGCCGCGATTTTTTAGCCGCGGCAAACGTGAGCCGTCCGGTGCCCGCGCCGACGTCGAGGACAAGCTTATCCGTAAAATCGGCAAGCTCAAACAGGCGTTTTTCGTCCCAGTTGTAAATGTACGGACAATGGCTGTTCATAATTTCGGGATAGACGAGCACTACCGCCCAATCCACGCGGTCAAGTATGAAGATTTCGGCGGCGCGCACGGTTTCGGGCGGCAGTCCGTCCGGTGTCTTACTCGCAAGCGCGTCAACCGTATCCTGAACCTCAGGCGCTTTGGCGCGGCAGTACCACGCCACGGCGGGATTATACTTCAGCGCGATGCCTAAATGCTTTCTGTATTCCCGATCTTTTTTATATCCCTCTAAAATATAGCGGACAAGCCACCTGTCCATAAGTAAAACACAGTTGAAGGAAAATTCCTTCGAGTCGATCCAATTCAATGACATAAATCCTCCTGATTTTTCGGAGGGTCAGTATTTTGCCCTCCTTGATTTTTGATTATTAGATATTGTTTTTTTCATGTAAAAATCACCCTTTCATACTATTCAGAAACGCCGTTTGGCGGTTACTGTCCTAAGTGTCCGAAACGCCTGGATTCCGATATGTTATCCGACCGCTCATTTTCGTATATCTCCGTATTTTTTTTGATTCTTGATTTCTTTGGAAATGTTTTTATGCCATTGCTGTTTTTTACGCAGATAGTCCTCCTTGTTTTCGTCGTAGCTGTCCTCAGCCTTTAAGCGGCGGTAGCTCTCCCAGCGGTCTAGTGACAGCACCCCGCTTTCGATCGCCGCTTTGACGGCGCAGCCCGGTTCGCTCTCATGCTGGCAGTCGATAAAACGGCACTTGCCGAAACAGGCTTCCACATCGGCAAAGTTCTGTCCGAGCCCGTCGCTTATGTCCCACATACCCAGCTCGCGCATACCCGGCGTGTCTATAATCATCACGCCGCTTTGTAATAAAATCAGCTGCCGGTGGGTGGTGGTGTGCCGTCCCTTGTCGTCGTCCTCGCGTATGTCTTTTACCGCCATGAGCTCCTCACCCGCGAGCGCGTTTACAAGGCTCGATTTGCCGACGCCCGACGAGCCTAAAAAGACGACTGTCTTACGCGGCTTCAAGAATTCCGAAAGCGTATTAAGCCCCTCTTTGGTCTTGGCGCTGACGGCAAAGACGGCAACACCCGCGGCGGTTTTCTCCGCTTCCCGCACTTGTTCGGTGTAATCGTCCGCGAGGTCGGCCTTCGTCAGAATGACTGCCGGAACCGCGCCCGACTGCCACGCGAGCGTCAGATAGCGCTCAAGGCGGCGCGGATTAAAATCATTGTTCAGAGACTGTAATATAAACACATAATCGAAATTTGCCGCGACCGCCTGACTGCCGCGACCAGCCGAGGAGGGGTCGAGTCGCGCGAAATACGTTTTGCGCGGGAGCGTTTTCACGATACGTCCCATGTCGTCGAGCAAAACGAAGTCGCCGGTCGTTGGGAAAACCTCCGTACCGCCGAAGTAAACGCCCGCTTTGAGCGGGGCGAGCGCGCTGCCGCTATTGCTTATAACCTCAAACTGATTTCTGTATACCGCCGTCACGCGGGCGGGCAGTCCTTCTGCGCCGTCGGGCAGCATGGCGGGGGTAAAGCCGTATTGCATGATAACCATTGTATTCCTCCGTAATAGTATTATGTGCGGGGTTTTGACTGTAAAAAATCATAATTTACCACTCCTCTCATTTTAGGACAGAAAAATACCGCGGCAAGCAGCCCTCAAGGACTGCTTGCCGCGAAGGGCAACAGTATTGTTTGAAAGGATGCTTTTTACGGCATAACGATAAGGCGAGGGGAGTCGAACACAATACGGT
>CAYYFY010000012.1:0-15675 GCA_964471035.1 uncultured Eubacteriales bacterium | reverse complement strand
TCGCTGACGAGTATCGGGGACAGCGCGTTCATGAACTGTACCGCCTTAACGTCCGCGACCATTCCCGTTAAGACCTCCGTTCTCGGAACCGGCGTCTTTACGAACACGGCTCTGTCGTCTTTAACATTCCGAAATATGAAACAGGACGCCTCGGGGAATTTTATGGATAACGGAGGTTACAGCGCCGCCGACGCGATCGATATTTCAATAATTGAAACGGACGACCTTGTAAATGTCGCTATCTACAGCCGCAGCGCGGCGATTTCCGGCAATATCACACGTTCGCCGGCATCCTCTGTCACTGTCTGCGGCAGAATCAATTCAACCGCGCAGAGCTTTGCCGCCGCTAAAGGACACGCGTTTCAGGAGATAGTGTACACGCTGACGGCGGCGGAGCTGACCTATACCGTCAATAACGGTATGGTTACGATTACCGACTGTGTCACTGCAATAGCCGATGCCGTGGCGATTCCTTCCGAGATAGGCGGTTATCCGGTGACGAGTATAGGAAACAACGCGTTTCAAGACTGCGCCCCTTTCAGCAGCATCACGATACCCGACAGCGTGACAAGCATTGGAAACAACGCGTTTCAGGGCTGCACCTCCCTGACAAGCGTTACGATACCGGACAGCGTGACAATTATCGGAGGGTATGTGTTTTACAACTGCACCTCCCTGACAAGCGTTACGATACCGGACAGCGTGACAAGTATCGGAGAGTATGCGTTTTGCTACTGTTCCTCCCTGACAAGCGTCACAATACCGGACAGCGTAACGAGCATCGGGATTGCGGCGTTTGCCAGCAGCGCTCTGACAAGCGTCACGATACCGAACAGCGTGACGAGTATTGGAGATAGCGCGTTTTCCAGTTGCCCAAACCTAAAAAGTTTCACGATTATGGACGGCTCGACGACAAGTTTAGGGAATTACCTGTTTGGCTTTGCCACAAAGCCGCAAAGTATGTTTATTCCGGACGGCGTGACAAACTTCGGTTTAAGCGTGTTTTTTGGTGACACAAGCGGTTTAATGCTGTACTGTTATGACAACAGTCCGGCAAAAACCTATGCCGTCAATAACGGTCTTTCCTATAGTATTGTCGCGCCGTTCGCGCTGGCGTCCGGCTCGCCGCTCGTCATGGGCGCGGATATGCTGACCATTCCCCAAGGGAGCACGACGGTAACGGCGCTGCTGAGCGGATTCGCCAATACGAATATCACGGTTCATAAGAACGGCGGTCAAATTCTCGGCGATACTTTCGTCGGCACCGGCAGCGAAGTACGCCTCATGGCGGGTCCGCTTACGGCGAAAACGCTGACGGCTGTCGTGATGGGCGACATTTCGGGCGACGGCGCTTGTGACGCTCTCGACGCGTTCCTCTGCGACAGCGCCAAAAATAGTCATACGCAGCTGACCGGCGCGTACTATACCGCCGCGAACCTCGACACGACTGACCCCGATATTGACATCAGAGACCTTTCGGCGCTTATGAACCGCGCGGTGGGAATTTGGAATTAGGAACGAGGAATATCGGGCGGGCTTCGCCCTCAAGTCATAAGTTTAAGTAATTATGGAAGGCAGACGGCTCTTTGAGAGTCATCTGCCTTCCAAATTATTTTTGGAGGCTGATGAAAGAAGCGACGAGCGCTGTCTTTATTTCCAAAAATATGTTGAAAATCAAAGTTAAAAATGATACACTACAGTAAAGAGATTTAACGTCAGTTATGGGATTTATCATTTATTAAGGATGGGATTGCATGGAAGGTCAAGAGGTTATGGAACGCAATATAAATGAGCGCGCAACGGCAGACGGGTCTAAGAATACAAAACGCATGATTATCGCCGCTTTAACGACAGTGGTCGTTACCGCCGCTATTTTTATTGCTGTTTTCATGTTGTTGAACGGGCGTGCCGGCGGTCAGATGAAACCCTTGCTGTTCATAAAGAACGACAGCCTGCGTGTGATGCTCAAAGACATGGAAGAACCCGCTTCTTTGAGCGGGGAGTTTGATTTGAAAAACAGCGTGCACTGTTATTCAAAGGACAACACGCGGCTTTTATACACGACTAAGGATAACGGCGCCGATGTGCTGTGGCTGTGCGCTCTGACGGAGAAACAGCTTTTAAGCGACGGCAGCAGCAAGATTGACGGCGACGTTATAAAGGAAAGCTGCCGTTTTTCCGCCGACGCGGCGAAGGTGTATTTCCTCAATGCCGACGGGTCGCTTTATCAATACATCATCAAAACAGCGGAAAAAGAGAAGCTGTTTTCGGATCTGAAGTCATACAAATGGAACCGCGACGGAAGCGCGATGATTATCGAGGATACCGATAACACGATTTATTATGTTGACGGGCAGACTTTGGAAAAGACGAAAATCGGCAGCGGGAACGCGGTGTTTATCGACGATAACGCCGCCACGGTGCTGTTCACGCGCGGCGGCGCCGTCTATCGCTGGGTGTCCGGCGGCGAGGCGGAAAAAGCGGTGGATTCCTATAAAAAGATACATATGATTACAGAAGACGGGCGCCTGTATTACTCAACCGAAGAGAAGGAGAGCATGGCGCTCAAAGAGCTTGTGAACGACGATATGCTCGACGCCGACAAAAAAACCGCCGCGGGTTCCGGTGGGAAAATCGATATGACAAACATCGTGGGAACGGTCTGGTACGGAGCGGCTTATTCGACAGATATGAGTGACTATTGGGCGCAGACACTTGAAATAAAAAGCGTCAATGACGGCAAGGTTTCGTTTTCAATCCGTTATGAAGACGGGGACAAATGGAATTATTCAGGGAAAATCCGTTCGGATATGACAATCGTTTATTACGACGACCAGGGCAAATACGGCGCGGTGACGGAGACGTTGACGCTTTCGCAGAACGGTAAAACGCCCACCTACTACAGTAATGTGACCCTTACCCGCGCTGCCGATGAAGGTTACGGGGCAGAGCTGTTTACATTGTTCAACAAAACCTATACCCTTAAAAAAGTCAGTAAGCGCCCGTATGAAATCCGCAATCAATTGCGCCGGCAGTTAGTGAATCAGAAATTCACATACACCAATACTACGCTCTGGTATTACGACGGCAGCGGCAATACCAAGGTTGCCGATAATGTCGCAAAGATAAGCACGGCGTTCGGGTTCAAAAAAACGCCGGTGCTGCTGTTCGGTTGCTTTGGCGACAGCGATTCCTGGGCTGTGAAAATGTCGTCGCTTGACGCGGACGCAACGGTGAGCGATGTAAAGAAGAGCATAGCGAAGAAACAGAGCGAAGGGTATACACGCTATTATGCGGGAACGGGCGAAATATTTGACTGTCAAATGAACGACGGCGCCGTTCAGTCAGACTTCACTCTTTCAAAGGATGAAGAGATGCTCTGGTATATACAGTACCCCGATTCCAAAGAGGACACAAAGAAGAAGGGCGGAGAGCTGTATTCCGTCACCTGTATTGTCGGGTGCTTAGGCGAACCGCAAAGGGAAGCGGACGACGTTATGGCGATCAGGGTTTCCGACACCGGCGAGGCTTACTATTTCTGCGCAGTCAATAAGGGTGTCGGCGATTTGTATTACGGCGGCAAGGAAATCGCCATGGATGTCTCTGTCAGAAGCCTTACGTTCCTTCCGGACACCGGCGAAGCGTGCTTCCTTTACGATGTCGGTAAAAACGGCTCCGGCACGCTCGGCGTTTATGACGGTTCGGCGAAGAAAAAAATCGCGGCGGACGTTTTTGATTACCGCGCGTTTTCGGCGGACAGAATGGCGCTTCTCTGCGACTATACCTCAAAAGGCTGCGGCGAATTAAAGCTTTATAACGGGAGCTCGGAGCTGGAAGCTTTGCAATCGGACGTTGAAGCTTTGATATAGAAAAAACAATACGCGGTGAATAGATTCTTGACTTAAACGGCAATCCTATATATACTTAATGGCAACGCGACCGGCGTTACTATGATTTCATTACTGAAATGAGGGAAGGTTATACAAAAATACATTTTATGCTGCTGCTCCACAGCCGATTTATCAGAGGAGCATTTTAGAAAACGCGATATACACTATGTTTGTTTCCATTTTTCGCTTAACGGCGTAACTTACCCGGACGATTTGGGGAAATCCGTACCGTTCGATAAATTCTATAAGGCCATGGCGGACGGCGCCGAAACGAAAACCTCACAGGTAAATGTGGAGGAGTATATAACCTTCTTCACGCCTTTTCTGGAAGCCGGACAGGATATCCTCCACATCTCCTTTTCAAGCGGGCTCTCCGGTTCATGCAACGCGGCTATGATCGCCAGAGATGAGCTTGCTGCAAAATATCCCGACAGGAAGCTTTATATTGTGGACTCCTTATGCGCGTCTTCAGGGTATGGGCTGCTTATGGATAAGCTGGCTGACTTAAGGGATGAAGGGCGCGGCGTTGATGAACTGTACGCGTGGGCAAACGAAAACAAGCTGAAGCTCAATCACTGGTTCTTCTCCACCGATCTGACCTTCTATGTGAAGGGCGGGCGTATTTCCAAAACCGCCGGACTGGCGGGGACGCTGCTGAGTATCTGTCCGCTTCTCAATATGGACTACAACGGCAAGCTGGTGCCGCGGGCAAAAATTCGGGGCAAGAAGAATGTCATAAAAGAAATTGTCGCTAAAATGGAAAGCTGTGCCGCCGACGGACTGAGCTACGGCGGCAAGTGCTATATGTCGCATTCCGCCTGCCTTGAAGACGCACAAGCGGCGGTGGATTTGATCAAAGACCGTTTCAAGAATCTTTGCGGCGAGGTTGAAATCAACGATGTCGGCACCACCATAGGCAGCCATACGGGACCGGGGACGGTGGCGCTGTTCTTTTGGGGAGAGGAACGTAACGCTTAACGCTTGCTTTTACTCCGGCATCGTTTTTGTGATTTGGTTACCGAAGACCGGCGAAAGGTATTGTATACTGAAATCACAAAAACGTTACAGGGAGAGAACAATTATGGTTAAATACATCATCGGCTCCGTGGTCGGAGGGCTTGTCGGCTATTTTGTGCTGTACAAGCTGATCGGCTGTTCAAACGGGAGCTGCGCGATAACCTCAAACCCCTATATTTCAACGGTATACGGCATTGTACTCGGGCTGCTTTTTGCGGGTGTGGTGTCAAACTCAAGGGCGTCCGAGCCAAAAGAAACCAATACCACTTCTTCATCGTCTGCGGTTGCCGTAGAATACAAAAAGCTTTCACCAAAAGAGGCAAAGGAGAGAATCGACAGTAAGGATGAAATAGTAATCCTCGATGTACGGAAAAAAGAGGAATATCTCACCGGCTATATTCCCGACGCGGTTTTGGTGCCCAATGAAAGCATCGCCGACAAAAGACCCGCCGCGCTGCCCGACCTCGACGCTGAGATACTGGTTTACTGCCGTTCGGGCAGGCGCAGCGCTCTCGCGGCTAAAAAGCTGATTGCGCTCGGGTATACGAATGTATACGATTTCGGCGGGATCATCGACTGGCCATATGAAACCGAGAAGAGTTCAAAATAGCAAAAAAACGGGAGATACCAATGTTTAAAAAGATAACGATAGAAGACAGAGAGATTCTGAGTAAGTATTTGAATAAAACAGAGCACAGGGCGTGCGATTACACTGTAGGTAACCTTATTCTTTGGGCGGACGCGTTCGATACGCGTTACACGGTTCAGGAGGATACGCTGTTTATAGAATTTCACGCCGGAGAAAAGAGCTTCTTTACTTTCCCGTCAGGCAGTCAATATCTTAAGCGGGCGTTTGAATGGCTGCTTGCTTATTGCGGGGAGAACGGCAAAGAGTTCCATATGAATCTTATTGAGCCGTCTATGTTTCAGGAGATCGAAAAGGTATTTCCTGACGAATATGAGGTTTCCTATATCCGTGACAATGCCGATTACATCTACAGAGTCGCCGATTTAAAAGAGCTCAGCGGCAAGAAATACCACGGCAAGAAGAATCATATCAACAAATTCTTAAAAACGTATCCCGATTGGTCGTATGAACAGATTTCGGACGAAAATACCGCCGAGTGCGCTGACATGGTCAGAGAGTGGTGCGCCAAAAACCAATGCCTTGACGAAAAGCAGAGGTCCGAGGAGGTGTGCGTTGTCACAAAGGGCTTACAGTACCGAAAGGAGCTGAGCCTTTCAGGCGGGATTATCCGCACAGGCGGTAAAATTGTCGCGATGACGCTCGGCGAAAAGGCTTCGGACGATATGTTCGTCATACATTTTGAGAAAGCGTTCCCCGAAATAGAGGGCGGCTATCCCATGATCAATCATCAGTTTATCATAAACGAGCTGTCCGGTTATGAATATGTCAACCGCGAGGAGGATTTAGGGATAGAAGGACTGCGCAAGGCGAAGGAATCGTACTATCCGGCGTTTATGGCCGAGAAGGGCACGTTGATAAGAAAAAACACGGCGGGAAGCAGTATATGATCACCTTTGGCAAATCCGAATACATCGGTGAGCTGAAGGCACTGTGGCAGGAAGCGTTCGGCGACGACGAGTCGTATCTGAACGCTTTTTTTGCGAGCGTTTATAAAGACGAAGATACGCTTGTTTACGTTGAGGACAGCCGTCCGGCGGCGGCTCTGTATATCGTGCCGTACACGATGCCGCAAAAAACAGGGGACATCAAAGTTGCCTATCTTTACGCGCTCGCGACAAGACTGACGCACCGGGGACAGGGCATCATGGCGCGGCTTATCGAAAGGTCGTTCGAAATATGCCAAAAGAGAGGCTGCACACTTTTGACGCTGATACCGTCGGAGCCTTCGCTGTTTGATTATTACCGCAGATTCGGCTTTGAGGAGTCCTTTGACAGGGCGGTAATTATGAGAGACATCGGCGCAGTAAGAGCGGCGGCGGTCGGCGCGGCGTTCGAGTTAAAAAAGGCTGACGCCGATAAGGTTTACGACGCCTATATGAAAAGCGGCTTTTACGGCTCAAACTGCGTGGTGCTTACAAAAGAGCAAAACCGTTTTTATATCGAGACGCTTGAGCGCGAGGGCGGGCAGGCGCTGACCTTTACTATGCATAAAGAAAACGACGGCTATATACTATTAGCTTTAAACGGCGAGGAGCTGACCGTCTATGAAACGAACGCCGACAGTGCTGTTCTGCCTGCGCTGTACGCGTCGCTGCTGAAGGAATACGCGTTTTCCTCGCTAACCTTTGTTCAACCGATTTGTTTTCCCGACGAGGAATTGTCGGCGGCAAGTAAGCCCTACGCGATGAGCAAGAACTTTGACGGATTTTGTCCGGAAAAACCTTTTATCAACAGGGTTTTGACGTAATGCACTATGCAATATACAGAATCGGCATACCCGCTAAATTCTGAGTTAATTTTTCGTGCAAAAACGATTCAGCCTCTGTCCGGACGCTGTTGCGGTAGCAGTATTTGCCGCGCCCGCGTCCGGTCATGGTTTTTTTGTCGAAAAGACTGACGGCGTTCGGGAACGCGTCGGTGTTGATGGCGTTCTGTACGAAGCTGTACGTCATTAAAATGATCTCAATAAAGGCGGTTCGCTTCACCTTTTCGCTCAATTGGTCCGCCAGCTGCTCTATCAGCTCGCCGTACAGCCGTTTCCAGTCGGGGAGCAGGATGACGGGCGCTATTAAAAGCCCGACCGGATAACCGGCTTCTGCCATAACGTTCAAAGCGCGAATACGCGCAGTCAGCGGCGAGGTGCCCAACTCTACGCGGCGTATGACCTCTGTCGGATTCACGCTCATACGAAAGATGGTTTTGCCCTTGTGGTCAAGGTTGAGCAGCGGGCTTACCATATCGAATTTCGTCGGAAACGTAAGCCTGCCGCGCCCTTTCAGCGCGAAGCGCTCAACCGTATAGGGCAGATTGTCCGTGACCGTGTTTTCGAGCAGCAGATCGCTGTTGCTGCCGATCTCGAAGGTCTGCGGCATAAGAGCGGCAGCATCTTTTTTCAGGAGCCTGTCGAGCATCTCCTCGCGGTTGACAAACAGGCGCAAGTAGGCGCACTTGTTGTAATTGCACACCAGATAACAGTATAAGCACATCGCCCGACAGCCGGAGGAGGTGTACGGCACCAGCCAGTCGGAAACCTTGTGGTTTTCGACATACTTATGCGTTTTTCTCACGCCGACAATCAGATGGTTTTTCAGTTTCGGAAAATCCCTGTTTTCCTTTGCCGACAACTCCGGAATGCGGTTGTGACTCTCAATCGGCACCCATGGCAGGTCGGCGAATTTCTTTTTGAGCATTTGCCCAAGCTCAAAATCAAGCGCGTTTGGTTCATAATATACCTTATCGAAACGCATATCCATTGTTATGACCATCCTTTTTCTGCGAGGCGGAAGTTTTGTCCGGTCGGCGAAGCCGATTCGCATCTTCACCTACGATACGAAAGGACAAACTTCAGACGAAATTTATTTCGTTTTGGAACGATTCATCTTTCAACCTTGATCCCCCCCCGCATATTAGTGTGCCGCAAACAGAAAAAATATCCGCAATATATGCTTGACGAATCAGACGCTATCCGATATATTTATAAAGAATGAAAATTTGGGGATGAAGGCAAAGGCTATGGTGATTTTTAAACCCGACGGGTACGCGGTTGATGGGGACAAGCTCTCCTATACCGACATATACAATCTCGCGTTTGACGATACGGAGTCGGATGACGCGGCGCTTTCTTACCTTTCGCGCATTGCGTCCTTGCTTGTGGAAAGCACGCGCCGCGAACCGGACACAGTGCTTACCCGCACGGCGAAGGTGCCGGAGCAGTCGGCGTTTTATTCACTGCTCGCCGAACTGCCGTTTGTGCTCGGCGCGGAATTCGTCAATGTCAACTGGATAGACACTATATACCGTAATCTTGCGGATGTTCTCAATGCTGAGCTGGCTTCTTTTGAGGGTACGCCCGCAGAGTATTTCAAGTCAAAAAATGAGACGCTCACCGTCAGCGGTCGGGTCTTTTTTCATCTTGTTGAAGCGCGCGAGGAGGCGTTCCCCTTTGCTTTTATGGCGACTTACTCCACAAAACGGAACAATAATGTCACGCATCTGCCGCTCAAACGCGCTCTGGAGGAGTTCGACGGCGACCAAACCGCGTTATTGGCGCTTCTGGGTACCGTGAGCCGTGCCGCCGACAAGAGCGAGCTTGTCGCGGGGCTTGTGGAGAGCGGCGAATTGTTCAGCCCGCTGAAATTTGAGCCGAACGACGCCTACGACTTTCTGCGGGAGGTGCCGCTCTACGAGGAGTGCGGTATTGTCTGCCGTATTCCGGATTTTTGGAAGCGCAAGGTCAAATCGCGGCTGTCGCTGTCACTCGGCTCCAAAGAGCCGTCCGCGCTGGGTCTTCAGTCGCTTATCGCGTTTTCGCCGAGCGTATATTTCGGCGATACGGAACTGACCCGTGATGAGCTTACAGCCTTGCTTTCGGAAGAAAACGGTTTGGCATTCATAAAGGGCAAATGGATTGAGGTCAACAAGGAGCGTATTTCACAAATTCTCGCCGCGCTGGACAGTGTGGAAACGCGGGGCAGTTTAACCTTCGCCGAAGCTCTAAAGATTCAAGCAGGCATCAGCGATATAACCGAGACAGTTGAAAACGCGGAGGTGAGCGTGACCTGCGGCGAATGGCTGGCGGACGTTATAGGTAAAATGCGTACCCCGTCGGGTATTTCCGCGGTACTCCCGGCGGCAGATTTTAAGGCGGCGCTGCGGCATTATCAGCAAACGGGGCTGAACTGGCTGAGCTTTATGCGCTCCATGGGCTTTGGCGCTTTGCTCGCCGATGATATGGGACTTGGAAAAACCGTTCAAATCCTCGCGCTTTTGGACAAACTCCGCGAGACACAGCCCGATACCAAAACCTTGCTTGTCGTTCCGGCGTCCTTGATCGTCAACTGGCAAAAGGAAGCGGAAAAATTCACCCCCAAACTGAAAGTCTCCGTTATACACGGCACGCACGCGTCATATAACCCATCTGAGGGCGATGTGTTTATAACGACCTACGGTATGGTTTCCCGGGTCGAACAGCTTTTTAAGGATACATGGGATTTGCTGATTCTGGATGAAGCGCAGGCTATCAAGAATCCGGGCGTGAAACAGACGAGGGCGGTCAAGGAATTGAAAGCCGACGTCCGCATCGCCATGACGGGAACCCCGATTGAAAACCGACTGTCGGATTTATGGTCTATTTTTGATTTCCTCAACGCCGGACTTTTGGGCAGCCCAAAGGAGTTTACAAAATTTACGGGCAGGCTCAAAGCGGCTCCGGAGGGTTATGCCAAGCTGAGAAACGCGGTGTCGCCTTTTATTCTGCGCAGGCTGAAAACAGACAAATCGGTTATTTCCGACCTTCCTGAGAAGAATGAAACCACACAATTTACAACGCTGACAAAAAAGCAGGTTGCGCTGTATAACGCGCTTGTCAAAGAGCTGGAGCAGTTGTTTATGTCCGATGACGGTGAAATGGCCGCCATTGAACGCAAGGGTAAAATTCTCGCCGCCATTATGAAATTCAAGCAAATCTGCAACCATCCGGATCAATACAGCGGTCAAAGCGCGTTTGACCCGAAACAGAGCGGCAAGTTTGCCGCGCTCGCCGAAATATGCGAAACCATCCGCGGCAAGCATGAGAGCGTCCTTGTGTTTACGCAGTTCCGCGAAATGTGCGATCCGCTCAGCCGTTATCTTGAATCGGTTTTCGGGCGTGAAGGGCTTGTAATACACGGCGGCACGACCCCCAAAAACCGCGGCGCGGTTGTGGAGCGGTTCAACAACGAATACATTCCCTTTATGGTGTTGTCGCTCAAAGCCGGCGGCGTGGGGCTGAATTTAGCCGCCGCGAACCATGTCATCCACTTTGACCGCTGGTGGAACCCCGCCGTTGAAAATCAGGCTACCGACCGCGCGTTCCGTATCGGGCAAACGAAGGACGTGATGGTGTATAAATTCATCACTACAGGCACTATCGAGGAGAAGATCGGGGACATCATCGAAAGCAAATCAAAGCTTGCGGCTGATGTCATTACCGAAAGCTCCGGCGAAAGCTGGGTGACGGAGATGTCCGACAAAGAACTGATGAACCTGTTCAGGCTGGAGGCGTAACGCATGAGCTGGGAGTATGAGTATTACAGAAAGCCATCCGCTAAGCAGCAGCAGCATTCGGCGGAAAAACAGCTGGCGAAGCTGTTAAAAAAGGACCCGAATATTCAGCCGGTGGTGATTGAAGGCAATAAAATCGCTAAGACGTGGTGGGGCGCGTCCTGGTGTAAAAATCTTGAGCGGTACGCCGATTATGAAAACCGCATCGGGCGCGGACGTTCCTATGTCAAAAATGGTATGGTGCTTGATTTAAAAATCACAGAGGGTATTGTCGCCGCGCAGGTTTCAGGCAGCAGCTTATACCATATCACAATAAAGATTGATAAACTGCCCGAAGCGAAATGGAAAAAAATCGCCGGGCAGTGCGCCAAACGCATAGACAGCCTCGCCGCGCTTGCACAGGGAGAATTCCCCGAAGAATTTCAGGAGATTTTCATGAAGCAGGGAGACGGACTTTTCCCGTCTCCCAAAGAAATTCATATGTCTTGTTCCTGTCCGGACTGGGCTACCATGTGCAAGCACGTTGCCGCCGCCCTTTATGGCGTGGGTGCGAAATTAGATCTTGACCCGTTGTTGTTTTTCGTCCTAAGGGGCATCGATCCTACCGAGTTGATAAAAAAATCCGTGGAAGAGCGGATGCAGTCTCTCCTTGCCAACGCAAAGAAAAAAAGTCCGCGTGTGATTGACGAGAGGGATATAAAACGGATTTTTGAGGAGCAGTGATAAAAAAGTTCAAATAGAAATGTCCGTCCTGATTTCGTCCGCAGAGGAGCCGGCATTTTCAGCCGCAGCCTCTTTTTTCTTAAAAAAGAGGTTCATACATCCATATGCCAGCGCGATTCTGGCTGCTCCGCTTACAAGCGTCGTCAGAAAAAAGAAAACAGGTATGGCTTTTTGCAGCGCGCTCGTGTAGCCGAAGGACTGTGTCAGCGCCTGCACAAACGACACGGCGCCGAAAGCGGCAATCAGCGCCTCGCATACGATGAAGGCGGTTCCCGTCTGTTTTTTCAGCAGGAGCAGCAGTAAAAGAAGCGCCGAGACGAGGCCTAAAACGGCCGGCGCGTAGTTGACAATATGCATGTAAAGGGGCGTCCCCGCCGCAGGTGAAGTCGACAGGATTCCCCGAAAAAATCTGATCGTGTCATACAAAAACCGTATGCCGATGAACACCGCGGCGATGGTTATGACGGCGGGATTCGGCTTGTCAAGTCTAAGCCATAACGAAAAAACGACATACAGTCCGACATGCGCAAGACCCATTAAACAGGTGATGGCGAACGGCGGCAGCGCGATGCCGAACTGCGCGTTCGCCATATAAAAAACAACGGCTCCCATGGTATAGAAAAGAGCCTGCGCGATGAAAAAAGAAGCAGCCAGTAAAAACGACAGCCTGGTTTTTTGCCGAATGGATTCAAGATTCATATGTATCCTCCTCGGTTGAAATATATTGCCTGTTAAGTCAATGGCGTTTACGGCACCGCGTCGAACATCTCGCCGTTCGCGCTAAAAAACTGGTTGGAGCTGAGATAAAAATGCTTTTCGCGCTCCATGCGCGGACAGCGTTCGTAACGCAGAAGCTGTTTGTCCGGCTCCCAGAACGCCTCGGTTTTTCGGCGCATGGCGGCGGCGACGGACGCATAACGCGCGTCGTGTATGAGATTATTCAGTTCGTTCGGGTCGGCTTCAAGGTCATACAGCTCGTGTTTGCCGGAGAGATAATAATTGTATTTATACCTATTATCCCTGAGCATGCAGCCTGCGTGTTCGGGGACTTTCAATACCGTGCTTTCGGAGAATACTGCGCCGCGCGGACTGTCCGCGCTCCCTAAAATGCAGCCGGACAAATCGGTGCCGTCATAGGTGTCGGGCTGGGGCGTTCCGGTTAAAGAGCAGAGGGTCGGGAACAGGTCAACAAGACCGGCAAGCCCGTGTTTTACGGTGTCTGCGGCGATAGCCTTCGGCCAGCGGAAAATCAGCGGCACGCGCGCCGACGGCTCGAAAAAGACCGTTTTCTGCCACGCGCCCTTTTCACCGGCCATCTCGCCGTGGTCGGTGCTGTAGATAACAACGGTGTCGTCCGACAGTCCGAGGAAATCGAGCGCGTCGAGAATGCGCCCGACGGCGTCGTCCACCCATTCCACGCAGCCCGCGTAGGCGGCAAGAGCGCGCTTGTGTATGTCGGGGTCCTTGCCGTAATGTTCCCACGCGCCGTTGATCTCAAAGGCCTTACGCACAAATTCGACAGCCCCGGTATTCGCGTAATCCGCCGGATACTCCGGCAGGGCGGCGCGCCCCTCGTACTTTTCAAAAAAGCTTTGCGGACAGCGGTACGGGAAATGCGGCTTGTCGAAGTTGACGCTTAAGAAAAACGGTTTTTCGGGGCAGACCGCCTTGTGGCGCTGGAGCCATTTGACGCTTTCGGCAACGCAGATTTCCGTCTGCGTCATCGGCAGCGGAATAGATGTCGCTCCGGCGTTCTCGAGGATGTCCCCAAGACCGCTCTCGTCGGCTTCAAGACCTGTCCGCGGATACTCGGGCTGGTGCCCCTGCCCGAGAAAATCGCCGTAGGGGCGCTCGTTGTATCCGGCGAACTGCTCGCCGTTGATGTGGGTCTTGCCGACAAGGCACGTTTTATAGCCCGCCCGCGACAGCGCGCGCGGCAGGGTTTCGATGCCGGACTGCATAATGTGCCGGTTTTCGTAGATGCCGAGGTTTTTGCTGTACCGTCCCGTCAGCAGACAGGCGCGGCTGGGCACGCACAGCGGATTCTGGCAGTAGGCGTTATCAAAGCTTGTTCCCTCACGCGAAAGCGCGCATAAGTTGGGCGTCATATTCTCGTTTAAGTATTTATAGGAGTGCTGGTCGGACAGAAAAAACAAAATGTTCGGTTGGCGCATAATGCTTCCTCCCGTTTATCAGTAGGTAAGGCGGTTGTTTGTTTTAATATATTCCAACAATTTTTCGGCTATATTCTCGTCCCCGTCCTCGGCAAAGCAGAGGTCAAAGTCCCGCGCGTTAAAGCCGGTTTCGCCGAGCTTTACTGTCGTAATCTCGTCACAGCGGATGATGCGGCGCAGCGTGTCGAGCTCGTCGGAGGTCAAGTCGCTGGCGGTGATAATCAGAATATTGCCCGCGTCCAGAATGAGGTTGGCTATTTCGCCGAGGCGGCGGATATGCTCGCCGCGTTCCTCGGGAGAGAGCCGCGAGCGGTCGCTCTTGATGTCGGCGTCCACGCCGTAGAGCATATTGCCGATGCCGAGGTAATAGGCGATTTTACCGCTTTCGAGCAAAAGCTTTTCGAGCTTTCGCGCCGTGCTCTTTTTATCGACCGACGACGCGCCGGTGATTAAGAGCAGCTGCGCCTTCTGCCCGTAGTGCGCGGCGCGTTCGGCGGCGGTGATGGCGCTCTTGTGCCATTTGATGTTGCGGGTGTTGAGCTTGTCGCCGAGATCGGCGTCGGAAAGAGCCTCGGTGATGATGCCGCCGCCGGTTATCTCATAATCGTCGACGAGGACAAAACGGCCGGTGTCGGGGATACCTGAAGCTACGTCAAACGCCGCGGGGCGGTCGAGATGGAAAACGCAGCGGGCGACCTCGAAGCGCTCGGCTCTGTCCTTGACCGTATTTTCAAGCGTCGAGGCGTCGAGCACGCCGAGAAATTCCTCGATCCGGCAGCCCGTCTGCAGAGTGCCGAGCTTTAGCTTATACGTCTTGTTTGTGACGAGCGGCGCGCGCCCGAGCCAGAACACCGACGCTGTAAAGCGGCTGCCCGTGACGGGCGGGGTCTGCCCGATAACCGAAACCAGCTCGCCGCGCTTGATATAGATCTGTTCGGTCATCTGAAAGCCCGTCGCGTATCCGGCGGATATGTCCGTTCGCGGCGGTTCGTTAAATCCTTCTATGGATTTGACGACCGTCTTTTTGCCCGACGGCAGCAGCAATATCTCGTCGCCCTCACACAGCGTACCCGACGAAACGGTTCCGGCGACGATGCGGCGCTCATCGCCGCTGGCGGTGAATTTATAGACGTCCTGCACCCACAGGCGCAGCGGCAGATCGCCGGGAAGCGACACATCGGTAAACCCGTCGAGCGCTTCGAGGACGGTCGCACCCTCATACCACGGCATGGCGGCGCTTCGCTTTGCTATGTTGTCGCCCAGAGCCGCGGACACCGGAATATAGTACGAGGCGGTCATGCCGATGTCGCTCAAAAACGCGGCGTAGCCTTCAGACAGAGTGTTAAAGACCGCCTGCCGCTCTGTTTCGGGAATCAGGTCGAGCTTATTGATGAGTACGGCAATCTGTTTGATGCCGAGCATCGAGAGCATATACGCGTGGCGGCGCGAGTTCTCGCAGATGCCCTCGCGGGCGTCGATGACGAGCAGCGCGGCGTCGGCTCTTGACGCGCCGGTGATCATATTTTTTAAGAATTCGATGTGCCCGGGGGCGTCGATGATGATGTATTTGCGCTTTTCGGTTTTGAAAAAGCAGCGCCAGATAGTTCAAATATTCTTTTCGCCCAGAAATACTCGACACATCGAAAGAGTTTGTCATCAAACCGCATTGTGCCGACGGCTT
>CAYYFY010000011.1:0-15861 GCA_964471035.1 uncultured Eubacteriales bacterium | reverse complement strand
CAAAATTTTGCAATATATTTTTTCATATTTTGTTAATTAGTCCATATTATTGTTATATTTTAATATAAGCTTAATCTTTCTATCAGATTGGTTGGCCCATCAATTACAAAAGTCGTTTGTTTCTCCATAGGAGAGCAAACGGCTTTTTCTATTTTCAGTACATAGCCGCTTCTTTCCATAAGGACAGAGGCGGCTTAAACCATAAAAAGGAGGAATCCGCAATGTCAGGCTGTAAAGTTATCGCAATCTGTAATCAGAAGGGCGGCGTAACCAAAACCACAACAACAGCGAATCTCGGTGTCGGACTTGCGATGAACGGTAAGAAGGTCTTGCTTATAGACGCAGACCCACAGGGCGACCTTACTACCGCTTTGGGTTGGCCGGACAATGAAAATCTGTCCACCACTCTTGCGACTGTCATGGAAAAGGTTATACATGACGAAGACTTTGAGTATTTCGGCGGTATTTTGCATCACGCGGAGGGCGTTGACTTGCTTCCGTCCAGTATTGAGCTTTCCGGCATGGAAATGACCCTCGTAAACGCTATGAGCCGTGAATTTACGCTGAAGGAGTATCTTGACCGTATCAAGCATGAGTATGATTATGTTCTTATAGATTGTATGCCGAGCTTAGGTATGATTACAATCAACGCCCTTGCCGCCGCCGACAGCGTAATCGTTCCCGTGCAGGCACAATACCTTCCCGCCAAAGGCATGACACAGCTTATGAAAACTATCGGCAAGATAAAAAAACAGCTTAATCCTGCCTTAAAGGTAGACGGCGTTTTGTTGACCCTTGCCGATATGAGGACGAATCTTGCGAGAACCACGGCGGACACTCTGCGGCAGCAATACGGAAATGTGCTGAAAATATATAAGACGCAGATTCCCGTTGCCGTGAAAGCCGCTGAGATCAGCGCCGCCGGTCAAAGCATATTTGCTTATGACAGGGGGAGTAAAGTTGCTCTGGCTTATGAGAAATTCACAAAGGAGGTGTTGTCCGATGGCGAAAGAACTAAAGCTAAACCTACCGTCAGCCGATGACCTCTTTTCCACGCAGGAGGAACGGGATGACGCCAAACGTGAAAAAGTGCTGGACATTCCCCTGTGTGAGATTGATGGCTTTCCCGACCATCCGTTTCAAGTGAGAATGGACGAATCCATGCAGGCGATGGCCGACAGCGTAAAAGCCCTTGGGATACAGACACCCGCCATTGTGCGGCAAAAAGAGAACGGGCGCTATGAGCTTGTCAGCGGACATCGACGCAAGATGGCGTGTGAGCCTTCCGGGCAACACCCGCATCACCGCCCTGAAAGAGCCGCTTGTCGATGATGACCGCGGGATCAGCGTATCCATCCGTCTGCTGCACCCGTCCCGTATTAACCGGGAGGAGCTGGTGCACAGTGGCAATTCTACGCGGAAGATGGTGGATTTTCTGTGTATGTGCCTGCGTTACGGCGTTTCCTTTGTTGTCGCGGGCGCGACCTCCTCGGGCAAAACAACCTTTTTGAACGCGCTGCTGACATCCGTGCCGGATAACAAACGTATTTTTACCATTGAATCCGGTTCCCGTGAGCTGTCGCTTCTGCGCGTAAAAAACGGTCAGATTGTAAACAACGTAGTGCATACGCTGTCCCGCCCCTCCGATAACCCTGTCTATGACATCACTCAGGAGGATTTGGTTGTTGCGTCCCTGCGTTTTAATCCGGATATCGTGGTCGTGGGAGAAATGCGGGATGTGGAAGCCTATTCCGCCGTCGAAGCCTCCCTGACCGGGCATACGGTCGTATCCACCATTCATGCCTCGGCAGCGGACGCCGCCCATATGCGCCTCGCTCTGCTTTGTCAGAAACGGTTTCCCATTAGCTTTCAGACATCATTAATGCAGGCGGGACAAGCGTTCCCGCTCGTTGTATACGCGCATAAGCTGGAGGATAACTCCCGTAAAATCATGGACATTTCCGAGTGTGTGATTACGCAGAACGGCGAACGGGAGTACCGTACACTGTTTCGTTATAATATCACGAAAAATGAATTATCCGGAGATCAGTTTTTTATTGAGGGTTATTTCGAACAGCCGGAGATGATGAGCGACAATCTCCGGCGCAGGCTCATACAGTTTGGCGTTCCGCAGAGCACGCTGAATAAATTTCTTGTGAAAGGAGCGGATTACGCTTGATTTTCCCTATTATATCCTCCGTTCTGATGATAGTGGCTCTTGTTTTTTTATTTAAGCTGACGCCGGACCGGGTAGCAGATGATTTGATGAATATGATTACCCCGAACGACAGCCTGCGCGATAAAGCCCGAAACCTGCGCGGCAGTAAGAAAAAGCATCCGCTGTACAAAAAGCTGATGAGCTTAAAAACCGCGCTGTCCGCGACCGGGAAATCAAGACAGTTTGCGGTGATCTGCTGCGCTGCGCTGGTGCTGTTCGCGGGAGGAGCTATTCTTTCCATTCTGATAAACAACCTGTTTTTACTGCCGGTGCTGTCCGCTGCCTTCGCGCTTCTGCCGTTCTTTTATACGGCAAATACGCTCTCTTATTACGAAAAGCATACCAAGGAGGAGCTGGAAACAACGCTGTCCATTATTACAACCTCGTATAACCGCAGCGACGATATTCTGGCCGCCGTGCGGGAAAATCTCGCCTATATCCGTCCTCCGCTGCGCGAGGTGTTTCAGGCGTTTTTAGGCGATGTGTCGGCGGTATCGTCCAACACCAAGCGGGCGCTGTTGATTCTCCGGGACAAAATCGATAATGAGATATTCCGTGAATGGTGCGACGTGCTGGTTCAGTGCCAGGATGACCGGGTGCTCAAGGATACCTTGCAGCCCGTAGTGGCCAAGCTGACCGACGTCCGTATCGTCAACAGCGAGCTGCAAACCATGCTGGCGTCGGTGCGCAACGAGTACTGGATGATGGTGGCGCTGGTTGTGGGTAATATCCCGCTTCTTTATCTTCTGAACCGGGAATGGTTTGAAACACTGCTGTTTTCGACACCGGGCAAAATCGTTCTCGGTATTTGCGGAACGGTCATTCTCATTACGGCTTTGTTCATGCAGAGGTTTACGAAGCCGATTGCGTACGGGAGGTGAGGTAAAATGCTTCAGGTTATAGTCGGCATTCTGTGCGGCGTCGGATTGTTCTTTATCCTTGCCGACATCAGGCAACTTCCGTATATGAAAACCTCCGGCGCAGTTTTGAATCTTTCTAAAAAGCAAAAGGCAAAATCCGGCGGTCTGGACGTGTGGCTGGGAGGAATCGCCGTATGGCTGTCAAAGCGTATTCATATCAACGAGTTCAAGCGGTTACAGCTGGAAGCCGATCTGAAAACCGCGCAGATGGATATATCTCCTGAGATGTTTAAGGCAAACGCCATCATAAAAGCGGCGGTTGTCGGCGTCTTTGCCGTACCGGTGCTGTTTATATTCCCATTACTTTGTCCGGTCATTCTGTTTATGGCGGTATTTCTATACAGTCGTGAGGTAAAAAGCGTCGGTATCCGCATTCGTGAAAAAAGAAGCCGGATCGAATACGAGCTGCCGCGCCTTGTCTTTACGGTTGACAAGACCTTAAAGCATAACCGCGACGTGCTGTATATGCTGGAATCCTACGCGGTCAACGCCGGAACGGAGATGAAGCATGAGCTGGATATTACCGTCGCGGATATGCGCAGCGGCAATTACGAGGCGGCGCTGACCCGTCTGGAGGCGCGTGTCGGCTCGGCGATGATGAGCGATGTCTGCCGGGGGCTGATTGGTGTTCTGCGCGGGGATGATACGGCTATGTATTGGGCGTCGCTGCTGCTGAAATTCGATGACATTCAACGCCAGCAGTTACGGCTCCGGGCGCAAAAGGTTCCCCGCAAGGTAAAACGGCTGTCCATGTGCCTACTTTTCTGCTTCATGCTGATTTATATCGTGGTTATCGTTGCCCAGATCATGTCGTCCCTCGGCATTCTTTTCAGTTAAGGGGGAAGCGGAAATGATAAAAAAACTTGTGTGTTCAAGGCGCGGCGAAGGGTATATCGATACCGTGGTCAGCGTCCTTGTTTTTGTAATGATTCTGGTGGTGGCCATCAACATTTTCAGCTTTGTAACGCTCAAGCAGGAAATGGATCAGATCGCGGAGGAATTGATTGAGGAAGCGACGTATTCCGGCTGCTTCGACACCGAATTCTGGAGCAGGGACACTGAGCTGCATAGCCGGTATTACGATTATGATGTTGCAATCTCCGCAGAAAAGTATTATAACTCCGTCTTACACCGGGTTCAGCTCGGTGATACCATGACCGTAAAAATATCCGTGACGGCTTCACTCAAGGGACTGGGCGTTTTTCAACTTCCCGTTACGGTTTCAGTCACACGGTCAGGCATCTCAGAAAAGTATTGGAAGTAGGTGGTGAATTGTGAGAAGGCTCAGAAACCGGCATGGCGAGGGATATGTATTCCCCTGTGTGATGATCGTAGTGGTCTGTATGATTTTGTCGGTAGTTATTTTCTTTGCCTGTGCCGTTTCTTTGGTTCGGATCACGGAGGAAAACTGCAAAATTGTACTCGACAGCTACGTCATGCAAAACTCCGTTCAAATCTACAATTCCATCAAACAGGGCAACGATTACACCCAGGCTCTTGACCATGAAGCATATATTGATTCTCTTTGCGATTTTTGCACCCTTGAAAAAAGAGGAAATTACCTTTATGCTTATAACGCCGACGGAAGCCTGAAATACCGGATGACCTGTCCGGTCATCACCTTTAAAAAAGAAAACTCCCTAAAGATACAGCTTGCTTATACGCTTTACGTCCCCGTATGGTTTGACGGAAAAATTGTGCGGTACGCGACCATCCCTGTCACGGTAGATTCCTCATTCAACGAAAAATTTTAATTGGAGGTGTTCCCCTTGAAAAAACTGTTCAAAAACAAAAAGCTGCTTGCCGTCATCGGCGGCGCGACCGCCTTGCTTCTCATCATATCGGTTGCCTGTCTTACAACGCGGCATAATCCGCCCGTCTCTGACGTTTCATCGGAGCCGTCCGCTTCGGATACCGGAGAGAGTATTGTGATAGAAACGCCGGACAGCACAGCTTCACCTGATTCCACAAGCTCCGTCACAGCCGGTAAAATCGTTGACGACGGCAGCGGTTTGAAACCGAACGAAAATGTTACAAGCTCTGTCACAGAAAAAAACACGGGTAAGAAAGCTCAGAAAACCGTTTCTCCCGCAAAAGAATCCGACCCGCCGAAGGATTCGGAAAAAGGCAGCGGCGGCGGTATTCAGATCGGCGGCTGTGAGAGCACTGCAAAATATAGCTGCGGTTCACCCAAACACCATTGCGACGGACCGGAAACCCATGCCTATATTCTGAATCTCGAGCTGGAGGGCTGTCCGTATTGCGGCTCCCATACCTGCTCTAGCTTTTACGCGGTGGATAAGTGGGGTAACGCCTGTTATACACCAAGCAAATGCCCGCAGTATAATAAAACGAAGGATTCGGCGGAGTATTGTCAGGCTTGCGGCAGGAAAAACGGTAACGGCGACAACAACACCTGTCAGAAGTGGATCGTGGATTTCACCTGTCCTATCTGCGGAGAGCGTGTAAAGGCAAACCAATGTCATACCCATTAGAATAAGAATAGCGGAATAGTGGCCCGGATGAAAATTCCGGGTCTTTTTTTATGTCGCAGAAAGGAATTTCAGAAAATGAAAGATAAAATCCTCAAGTTGATTTCAATGCTGATGGTACTATGCACCGTCTTATCGGGATTGGCTATGAATGCTCTGGCGTTAGAATGGGACGGCAGCTCATCCGGCGGAGGCGGCGGAGGCTCTCCAGCCGGATCGGACGGATATGCCGTCAGAACAACCAGCGACAACTGCCTCGGTTACCGTTTCAGCATTGTGGATAAAAGCGGGAATAACAAGGTGTCCAAGGTCATTGATGTATTTCGTGATACCGGTTATGGAAATATAGCATACGGCTCAGGGTATAAATTTAATACCAAATATAACAAGAAGCAACTGATAACTAACCAAAACAACGGCTACGGCACCGGTAAGAATACAACCAACTGTTATAAAGAAGAGAATATGAGCTTTGCCGCCGCTTTGCCAACTCCGGACGGTATGGATAACTGGCAATCCAACCATAACAACCTGAACCGTGTACTGTCTGTTCTTGGTGTCGGAAGCGTGGATAGCCTGAAAAACGGCGATAAAGTGCTTGTGGAGCCACTGTATGACGTCTGTCTTCAGGGAACCTATCACAGCATAACGACCACGGAGTTAGCCGTCTACGGAAAACACATCCTTGGCGTAAACAGCGATGGCGGTTCCAGCTCAAACAATGAATCGTGGGGCTTTATCTCTAATTATACGAATAAGCATTACCCAAATTCTTTGTATACTCCCGACGGTCAGGACTTGTGGACAGGCGTTAAAGCGTTATCCCAAAGGGCAACCTTTTATACAATTATCAATTCCGGTTACGGCGTCGGTATCGCCTATACCGAAACAAAGCCGGATTTCTCCCCAACCTTGAGCATTAACATCTGTGAAGCATGGAAGGGCTCCAAATCCGACCGCAGCTATTGTTATGGAAAATCAAATGGCTCCGCCTTCAAGAATTACACCTATTCCAAAGGCTACCCAATCAAAGGCGGTACCGTATGGTTTGCGGTCAATTTCCCGGCAGAGTCTCAAAACTGCTATGTACGGCAGACAGTATGGGTTGACGGCGGCGGCCCAGCCTCCCGTAACGTTTATTCCAACAGCGGCACATGGTACGACGCCGCTTTATCGCCGACAACGGTGGACGCCGGGCGAAGCGCTTATGTCGTAAAAGCCCGTGTGGATTGGATCGATTCCGACGGTGATGTTCTAAAAAACGGTGCGGTCAAGACCTTTTATATCCCCATCCGTCCAAAAATCAACCGTTATCAGGTGACGATGTACAGCGTGACCGGGGCGACAGCCGCGTATAACGGCTCCGGTGGTTCCAGCGGCGCGGTGTATGCCGGGCAGCGCGTTTCTCCGAAGTACACCTATACCTCGGAAAATACCTGGACTTCAAGCAACAACCTTACCGGAACACTGCAAAAACCGTCCGGAAGCGCATGGGTTTCGGCGTATGGGGGCGCGGATGTTTCCGTCACCGGAGTGTCCCTGAACAGCAGCAGCGCCTACAACAAATACAGCAGCCTCGGCCTGTATACCGTGCCGAAAGGAAGCACTACGGTGCCCGTGAATCTCACAAGCGCGTGGAGCTCCGATACGGCGCATACCTCTGAAACCACAAGGATTACCATTCCCGTCTATACGTCTGACGTTGAACTCGCGCAAATCCGCTTGATTGACGCAAGCGGCTATTATCTTGATTCCGCAAGCCTTGAAGCCGGACAGAAGATAACCGTTCAGTACACCTATAAGAACAACACCGCCTGCACGGTATATATAAACGGGTACAACGATGACTGTTCGCAGATTGCCGGCGTTTATTCGATTCCGGCAAACGGTTCAATCAACGTAAACGGCTATTCCTTTGAGGTCCCGAATGAACGTACTTTCTCTATTTGGGGAGGAGTTTATCTTGACGGCGCGGGGATATTTAACACCGCTTATGAATCCAACGGTTCAAATAACACGCTGATTTTGGCTTGCAAAGTAAATCTTCCCCTGCGGCTTACTCCAATTACGCCGAACGCGGATTATCGCGAGGGTACAAGCGTTATCACAAGCTATTGGTTGGTCAACGGATACCGTGGCGCTTACACGCCGGACGATGAAATCACCGTCCGCTTCCGTGTGTATAAACCGAATGGTTCGCTCGTTACAACAGCAACCAGAACACAGGCTGTCGTTCCGGGCAATGATAAAAACCTTATCTATTTCAAATGGAGCGTTCCTACAGGTCTGAATTACGGCGAAGTCGATATCAAAGCCGATGTGCTTCAGGACGGCGTCTATTACAATCTCGTTTCGCGCTCCTATTCCACGATGCCGTATGAATACTGTGAAACGCCCGACACGCAGTTTGAAAGCGCCGCGCCGAACGGTTTTTCGCGACCCTCCGCTCCGGCGGGAAAAACCGGCTACGCGACATGGTGGGAATACGCCTACAACGGCGGAAGCTTTGTCCGCAATAATTACGGTATCGGTATTTCTATGGGCGGCGTCAACACGATCGTTCCGGCGACGGGCGTAACGGCAACACAAAACGGCGGCACATGGACGATGAAATCCGGTTACGGCATTTCACTGAAATCCGATAGTATACCGACCGCCGTATCTGGGTATAGCCTACCCTCCTCCGGTGCCTATACCGAAGCGCAATACGCCTGTGCCTTGTTCCCCGAATACAATTACGCTTACGCCGCCGGAAAGTGCCGGACATTGGAAAAGGCTGGTTCCTATTGGTATTTCCGGCAGAACGGAAGCTACGGCAAGGTGCATTTCATACCGCTTTGGTATCCGGACGGAAGCTATACGGTGAAAATCATCAAATCCGACTGCTGGACGCCCTCCGGCATGGTTACGTCGGATTCAGTTACAAATTCCATTCAAATAAGCGGCTCGGCCTACGACGATTGGTATGTCGGGCGCAGATAAACCGGCAGGCGGCTCTGACACAGCCGCCTTTTTTACATGAACAAGGAGGTTTTATTTGATGAACAAACTGGCAAAGTATAAGCCCTGCGGAGAGATAAACACATCCATATCCGGTAAGCTGCTTTACCTGATCCTGACGGACATTACGGATGAAAACAACGCCGTAAGTATTCCGCAGCGCCGGATCAGTGAATCCCTGCGTATCGCAAAATCCACAGTCAGCCGCAATCTGCGCAAGCTTCAAGACGCCGGATATATAGAAATAGTGCCTCAGTATAACGATTACGGCGGTCGCGCACCGAACAAATATATTCTGAAATGAGGAATTTGAATTGTCCAAACTGAAAACACAACTGGAAGCTGGGCAGGGTAAACGCATGGTTGGAGGTTATGAAATCAAGCAGGCGATTCACATTGGCGACAGGGAAATCGTCTATGGTGAAAATATGCGGGAGGGAAACGGCAACTTTTATTTTGTCAGCGACTATACCTGTAATGAAATTTTAGGCGAATACTCCCGTTGCTTAGCGGGCGGCGATTATCTTGAAATCATGCAGGAATTTACAAGCCGTGTAAACGGTCAGATTGAAGCGGTCAGGGCTGAATTTGAAAAAGCCGCCTTACCGTCCGACCTTTTCACCGCCGAACATTGTTATCCGTACGACTACAATCAAAACATTGTCGGTAAGGTTATGGCGATTCGCGCGGAGGTATTCCGCAAGGAATATCAGCGCGGCGACCATCAGCTTATATTGGTTACAGGCGGTAACGGCGCATTACCCAAACCTATTGGCACAAAAGTCTACCATAAACGAATTTCGGACGGAAAAGAAAGCTATATACGCCGCCACGAGATTTTGGGCGAGTTAAAGCCGGAATGTGTGCCTGATTGGGCGGTTAAAAGACTGGCTGTTTTACAAGCCGAAAAGGATAATACTCAACCGAATAAAGATAAAAAAGACAGGAGCGATGCGCGATGAACAATGAAACAAATGCGGGATATGAGATTACAGAAAAATTGGCTGTCGGCAACTCTGTTTTCGTGCTTGGCTGCATGAAATCGGGATATGGCACGAAATATGTCACTTGGCAAGCAAGAGCCGACGATCCGACCAATTACTTTTGGGGGCACTATATCGGCAACTACGAAGACGCCCGCGAGGATTTATTTGAACGGGCGCACAGCGAAAGTCAACGCCTGAATCCGAATTATCATAAGCGGCAGATGGAGAAGCTCCCTGCTTTTTGCATGAGTACCCGTCCGTCTGACGGTTGCTTAATTATCATCACGCATAAAGAAAGCGGTTATAAGGTTGCTGACATTTCTACGGAGGACGCCGCCGAAAACAAGTATCTTGCAAAGTATATCAACAAATTAATGGATGTTACGCCAGCGCAGGAAGCCGCTATGGTTGCAGGCTCCATGTTCGGTTGGAATGTGCCTGCCGCCAATCCGAGAAATTATGACGAGGACGGCAACGCTGTCAAGCCGAAAAACAAGCCGGACAGGGACAATAGGTGACGGCGCGTGAACAACAAAATCATAATAATAAGTGACGGGCGCGTATATCATTGCACCGACTGTCCCTACCAAAACCGCGAAACAGACTTTTGCGGTTTTTGTATGCGCAAAGTTATTGACGATATTGAGATTTTGAAAAACAAGAAGAAGGAGGCTCACGGCGATGGCATATAAATTATTGCCCTCACAAGATGATAACAAGCTCTTTTTCCGGCTTGAAGGAGAAGCTGCAGAGCGATACGGCGTAATCGGTTATATGCGCGCCGACTTCGGTAATGACGGGCGCGAGTTTTGGACAACATGGTTTGACGGTCAGTCCCATTTGAAAACATATGATTTCAAGAAAGAACTTGAGGATGTTGTCAACTCCCTGCGTGATGACGGACAGGAACCGCCCTTTGCAAGCCGTAACAATCTGGCGGCGTTTTGCGCCGTAAATCCCGGTAAGGAATTAAATTCACGCGGCTGCGGTTACATGGTGCGGACACAGGATTATTCATATTACTTCCGTTGCCTGCCGCGCCCCGGAGATTATGATATGTATTGCTTTGCTTACGATAACCGCTATCTTCTGCCCGAGCTGGCGGGACAGCATGAACTGCCGGAATATTGTTATAGCACATTACCGGATACAGGGGCGGTTATTACTATTAAACAAGGTGAATCGGGATATTATCCTTGTGATTATACAACCAATAACAGACAATTTAACGCAATGACAATAACAGAGGATTTTGAGGAAGTCACCTTATTTGATAAACCCGCACTTTTTACTCATCTCCGTATTGACCGCGCCACCGTTCCGCGTGGGTATTATGCGTATGATATACGCCATGATGATGATGATTGTCAGGGAGAAGCGGTTCAAATTGCGTGCAATATTTTTGTGAACCATTGGGGTACGGTTATTACCCGTGATGAAGTAAAGCTGCCCCTGGACGGCTATCGGGATATGAGGGGTGAGGATATAAACTATGCCTGTGGTGATTGCGATTGTATGAAAATGTTCATGGAAAAATACCCGCCGAAAATAAAACCACTGAAAGAGCATGAACGCTGAAAGGAGGTTCGACTGTATGGCGACAAAACATCAATTTATCTGTGGAATGTATGAATCTGTCCTCGGACGGGTAACGAATAACCCGGCAGAATGGATGGCATTCATGCGCTCCGCTTGCCGCAACTACAAATGCCGCTTTGACGAGCAAATCCTGATTTATGCCCAACGCCCGGACGCGACGGCTGTCCTTGAAATCGAAAAATGGAACAGGCAATTCGGCCGATGGGTAAACAAAAACGCGACGGGGATTGCCGTCTTTGATGATAATTATAACGGCAATTACCGCTTAAAGCATTACTTTGACATTGCCGACACCCACGAAAGCCAAAGCGCGCGCCCCGTGCCGATTTGGACAATGGAAGCGCGCTATGAGGCGGATGTGATCGAAAGCCTTGAAAATTCCTTTGGCGAACTGGAGGACAAATCTACGCTGGAAGCCGCCCTCATTTCCGTGGCAAAAAACGCCGTAGACGATAATCTTCCGGATTATCTTCATGAGCTTATGCAATGCCGCGAGGACAGTTTTTTAGAGGAACTGGACGAGCTCAATGTGGAAGTGGCTTACCGTACCGCGCTTCAAAACAGCGTGGCGTATATGCTTCTCACCCGCTGCGGCATTGATGCAAATACCGTTTTTGACGGTGAAGACTTTCGCCGTATCACCGATTTTAATACGCTCAACACTGTCAACGCTCTCGGCCTTGCTGCCGGAGACATCACGGAAGCCTGCCTGCGGGAAATTTCAGCCACAGTATTGAATTTGCAAAATCAAGAGAAAAAGCAAAATCGCACATTTGCATCCCATGAAAAAACACCCCATAATATGGATACAAGCGAAATACAGCATGAGAGGAGTTTTGAAGATGGAACTGACCTATCGGATGGAGGGCGATTACCGCGTACCCAACCTGACCGTGCCCTCGAAACCGCCCGTAACCCTTGGCAAATACGCATTGCTCCGAAAGATGCACCTGAAACAGCACCGCAGGATATTGTTCGTGAACCTGTTGACGTCGGGCAAACTGAACGAACACCTGACGGAGGTCGAACAGACAGCCAACGAGAGGATGGAGCTGCTGACCGCGCAGATGGCGGCGGCACAGGGCGTGACCGAACAGATGAAAGCCGAGAATCAGATGCAGTGGGTAGGGCTGATGAACAACATCCGGCATTCGGCGGAGGAAACGGTACTGAACGACCTGATATACGCGTAAAGCCCCTTCCCGCTGTCAGCGAACAAATAGCCCTGTTCGAAAAAGCGGAGGAAACGGCGAAAGCCACATCCTCCGCTTTTTCTATTTCTCAGCAGATTATCGACGAGGTGCTGACCAGCGGCAGCAACGAGCAGAACAGCACCCTGCGTATTGTTTCGTATTTTAAAAAAGACCGCAGCCTTACCGAAAACGCCGAATTTTTAAGTCGGGAATATCGCACGGACGGTAAAGGCTTTATTTTCGCTGATAACCATGTGTCCGTTTGGTTTAACGACAGCGGAATCCACATCGCCGCAGGCGATACCGCGCTGAACGCCAACAATGTTTCCCTTATTACATGGGAACAAGCGGCAAGGCGAATCCGCGAGCTTTTGGACATGGGGCGGTATATGCCCCAAAGCGAATTGGATAAAGCGGACGGCGTTGAAATCAAGGCGCTTGCCGACAGCCTGTGGTATCTGCACCAAGACCTTGCGGACGATTATGAGTTTTCCTTTATGGATACAGAGCTGTTCAAGGGCGGTTTCCCCAACAGCACGGCGCGGATTGCCGAGCTTCTGACGCAACCGGAGCGCCAGCAGATTATCCTTGACGGGCTGATAGAATTTGTCGCCGCGTATGATAAAAACCTGGAATTGCTGCGTTTTCCTTTTGCAGCGCAGCATTTGGTAAAGTCTGTTGAAATCCTGTCCGGCTTACAGCGCGAGCCGCTTGTGTTTACCGCGGACGAATCGGTTTCCACCGCGCGTCCGGGTTTTATTACGCAAGATGAGGTTGACGCGCTTTTAATCCGCGGAGCTAATATTCAGGAAAGTAAATTTCGTGTCTATTCCTTCTTTTTACAAAACCATACCGCCAAAGAAAAAGCCGATTTTCTAAAAAATGAATACGGAACAGGCGGCAGCGGCACTACCGAATGGCACGACAGCAAGGGTATTTCATTCAGCCGGGAAAATAACCATATGCCCTATGACAAGGTAATTCTTCCGTGGAGCAAGGTTGCAAGGTGTATTGACGAGCTGATCGCGGACGGACGGTATATGTCGGAACGTGAGCTTGCCTATATCCCCGAATACGAAAAAGACGAACTGGCAAGAGAGGTTGTCAGTTTCTACCTTTATCAACCGGAAGATTTACCGCGTCCGTTCCCTCACGGTACGGATTTTTTAGACAGCGTGAAAATTGTCCGTCCGCAGCTTGACGAGCCGGAGCACGTCGCGGAAACTCTCAGTCAAATGGCAGCGATCCTTGATAATACCGCTGACTTTGATCGCAATTATGAATCGATGCGGAGAGCTTTTAATAATCTGACCGCTTATCAAAACGGTACGTTTTCACTGTTTACTCCTATTAAACCCGCCGAAAAAGAAACGGCTGCTCCCACGCCGGAACCGTCTACCGTTCCCACCGATATGGCTGTCCAGTATGACCTTCAGCTTGGCGCTACCGTGTATCTGGGTACGGACGAATACGAGATTTATTCCTTTGACGATTCCCGTGTGGTGCTTCGGGACGTAAACGTACCGCTGTTTACAAAAGAAATGCCCCGTGGCGAATTTAACCGCAAGCTGCGTGAAAACCGCTTAAATGACGGTCTTATTCAAGCCGATGACAGCGCGCCGGAGCCACAGCCGGAGCCGGAAACCAACAAGGATGTCGGCAAGCGGTATGAAATCGACGGCAGGCAGTTTATCGTTGAGAGCGTGGACAAGGACGCCGACGAGATCAAGCTGCGGGATATTACCTTTCAAAACGGCGTGGGCTTTCCCATATTCCGCAGCGAACCACTGGATTTTATCCGGCAGTACACCCCCATAGAAGAAAAACCGCCGGAGTTACCCGCCGAAAAAGAAGAATCCCTTACCCCCTCATGGGAACAGGCTAAACGCCGCAGCCGGACGCAAGCCTTTGACCCGCACCCCGAAATCCCCATGTCGGAGCGCCATAATTACCGTATTACGGACGATAATCTCGGTCATGGCGGCGCTAAAACCAAATTCAGGGGCAATGTGGAAGCGATCAAGACCCTGCAAGCAATTGAGCTTGAAAACCGTCTTGCCACGCCGGAGGAACAGGAAATATTAGCGCGGTATGTGGGATGGGGCGGCTTGCCGCAGGCGTTCGACCCAGAAAACACCTCATGGACAAATGAATTTGCCGAGCTTCAGGCCACGCTGTCCCCCAACGAATACGAATCGGCGCGCTCCAGCACTCTGAACGCCCACTATACCAGCCCTACCGTTATCAAAGCCATCTATAAGTCTGTAGAAAACATGGGCTTCAAGACGGGCAATGTGCTGGATATGTTCATGCAGAGATTGATACAATTTAATTATTTCCGTGACTTCCTGCCTCTTGCGGGGTAAAATGGGGTCTTGCAGGGTAAGCGGTGCATTTGCCGGTGTTGACCGGCGATTTTGGTATTTAGGAGGCAATATTAGTGGTTGATGATATAAAAAACCGTCCGCTCGACGAGATTCGAGCAGCATATAAGAAATACCTCAACACACAAAATCTATCACAGAATACGGTCATGACATCATCTACTGATGCCTTTTACATTTGGAGAAAAAAAGGGCAGGAGGCTTTCTGGCAGATAGTTCTCTCTGATAACTTCGAAGTTCTCGGAAAATCTACGCTTCTTGAACTGTTGGTGCAGCAGTCCAGTGGAAATGCCGAAGCAAATCTCAGTGGATATATGGCACATCTGCGTCGCTTCAGGCGCTTTCTTAAAACCAGTGGAGTCGAATTCTCGGAGTCCAAACAGGATTCAAGTCCGGCTGTTTCGGCAGTGGTTAACTCACAAGACCCTTTTATCTTACAGGAAAGTCCGTACAAGTTTGATGTTGACAAGAATGGGCTGCTTGCGCTGACCTCTGGGAATGTAGATCGCATTAATTTCATCATTGAAAACGACTCGAATTACCGTTCGGATATGGACCCAGAAAACAAAGAGTCAACCTACAACTATATAAGAAACCATCCGTACACGCGAGATTATGAAGTAATTCTCGGTATCGTTGAAAGAATCGATATTCAGAACTCCACACACCAAGCCTCATCAGGTGTGAAACAGGGAGATAATCGCGGGAGAGAAATCACGGCGCAATTTATTTGTGACCTGCCAGATTTTTACGAGCGCCTTAAAAACGAAGATGCCGGTTTGGTCAATCAGATTGCTGGTGCAATACATGGTCGATATACATTCAGCTTTGCATCAAAATACTGTACATATTTGTCACGCTATCTTTTAGAAACCGACGGATATAGTATTTATGATAAAATCCTGCGTGAGATTCTTCCGTATTACGCATGGGTGTACATCGGTGAAAATCACATGGCAAGGAAGCAGAGCAAAATTGAAAAGGAGTTTGGCCAGCGAAATCGCGGTGATTATCTCGGCTATCGAAATCTGATTGACCGTATAAGGCGTGAAGTAGAATGTCGCATGGG
>CAYYFY010000010.1:0-16669 GCA_964471035.1 uncultured Eubacteriales bacterium | reverse complement strand
TCCTTGACGGCATTCGCGAGCGCGTCCTGACCGCTGTGATTTTTAAAATTGACCGTCTTTCCCGCGCCCATCAGCTTTGAGAATTCAAGGCGCTTTTCCTCGCCGTCAACCGTGACGATATTCTCAATCCCCATCGTCCGCAGCACCGCGACGCAGAGCAGCCCGATGGGTCCGCACCCCTGTACGACGACGCGGCTGTTGAAACGCAAGATTCCGGTCGTTTTCGCGCGTTCAACGGCGTGGATGAGCACGGCGCTCGGCTCGATCAATATACGCTGATCGAGGTTCAGATCGCTGACATTGAACACCGTCGAACCGCCGCGGATGAACAGATAGTCGGAAAACCAGCCGTTCAGGTGAATCTCATCGTCGGGGAGCAGACCGTAGACGTCCGCGCCGCCGATGTTCTGTTTATTGAGGTCGTACATCGTGATGTCCGGATTGTCCTTCATAATCATACAGGTGACGACCCTGTCGCCGACGGCGAGCGGCTTTCCGGCGCTGTCCTTTTTGACGTTCTTGCCCATGGCGACTATTTCGCCGGTGCCTTCGTGTCCCAAGACCACGGGAATCAGCTTGAACGGGTCGCGCTTGAACTCATGAGCGTCCGTACCGCAGACGCCGCAGCCCTCGACCTTCACAAGAATATCCTCATCGCCCAAAGGCGGCACGGGGTATTCTTTTATATCAAAATGTTCTAACTTTGTCAGTACGGCAACGCGCGCCGTTTTCGGCATACCGCCCTGTGCGCGCGGCGCTTGAGCCGGTACGCCCTTCATCTCGGACAGCACGTGCCTTACGATCTGTTCAATATTGGTCTGGTTAATTTCCATGTCAGTTATCTCCCTCAAAACAGCTTCTGCCGTAGGCGGCTAAAGCCGTATCCTGTTCCTCGGTGCCGCCGCTGACGCCGAGTCCCCCTAAAAGCGCGCCGCTCTTTGACAGCAGCGGTTCCCCGCCTCCGAAAATGACAATTTTCCCATCGTTGGTATATTGAATTCCGTAGAGGGGCGCATTGGGTTGGGCGAGCTTTTTAAGCTGGGCGGTGGACATTTTCAGCGCCGCCGATGTGAACGCCTTGTTGACCGCGACATCGTAGGCGGCTATCAGCGCGCCGTCCATACACTCGCAGAGCACGGGGCGCGCTCCCCCATCGTTCACGGCGACGGCGACGCTTATCCCCTGCTGTTGGGCTTTCGCCTTGATTTTCTCGGCGAGCGCGAGCGCGCTGTCAAGCGTGATGCCGCGGCTTTGCTTACTAATCTCGGCGGTCACGGCGCTGATGATTTTTTCTATAGTCGGCTGATCCATAATTCTATCTGATTCCGAGCTCAGCGAGCACGCGCTTGGTGATCTCGGCGACGACGTCGCTCGTCGCGCCGGACGCTTCGCTCATGCTGTTGTCGCAGTTGTGGCAGCTCGGCAGACCCTTGACGGCATTCTGGCAGAGGTCCGCCGGATGCTTGCCCGTCATGCCGAACTGGCGGCGAATCTCGTATAATTTCTTGACCTGTTCGGGCGACAGCTCCTTGGGGCCGCCTAATTGGGTCGAATGATAGAGCAGCTTGGCGTAAAACTCAAGCGATTCCATTTTGTGATAGGCGCTGAGCAGCGTATCGGCAAACGAAAGCGCGCCGTGGTTGGCTAAAAGCACCGCGTCAAAGTGTTGCAGATACTTGGAAACGGCGTCGGGAATTTCCTCGGTCGAGGGCGTGCCGTATTCGGCAATCGGTACGCAGCCTAAGGTAATAACCGCCTCGGGCATGATAGGCTGGGTCAGCGGGATGCCCGCGATGGCAAAGCTCGTCGCGAAAATCGGGTGGGCGTGGACTACAGCGCCGACGTCGGGACGCTCCTTATAGACGCGCATATGCATCTTGATCTCACTCGACGGCTTATAGCCCTTGTTGGCTTGAATCACCTTGCCCGCGGCATCGACCTTGCAGATGTACTCCGGCGTCATAAAGCCCTTGCTGACGCCGGTCGGCGTGCAGAGAAACTCCTTGTCGCTGAGCCTTACCGAGATGTTGCCGTCGTTGGCGGCGACCATACCCTGATTGTAAATACGCTTGCCGATTTCACAAATATGCTTTTTGATTTCTAACTCGTTGACCATACTATTTTCTCCTCTTCAGGTTTTTTATGTTTTTGTTATCGCGCAAACCTCAAAACCCAGCTTGTTCTGCGCGTATTCGGCTATTGCCTGCAGCGACGCTTCCACCTGCGATACGCTGCCGGTGATGATGACCGTGCCCGAAGCGATATTTATCAGCGCGAGCTTTGTGCCGGACGCCTTGACCGCGATGTCCCCCGCGATGACGGCGGCTTCGCCGGGTGTTGCGGTCAGTATGCCGAGCGCGCATTTGTCGGGCGGCTCCTTTTGAAAGCCGAGCTGACTTATCAGCGTTGTGTCGGGGTTGGCGATGATGTGCGCCAGGGTGATCTGCTTTCCCGGAACGCTCTCCTGTATGATTCTCGCCTTTGTCTCGTTCATATTATCCTCCGATCTGACCTTTGAGTCCCGCATTTTCAACAACCTCTAAAAGCTGTTTCATTTTTTCGGGCGATAGCGGTTTAGTGTCTTTCAGTGCGTATGCGCGGCTGAGCCGTTCGTATTTATCGGCGCCCATCGCGTGGTACGGGAGCAGGTGCATTTCGTTTACGTTCGGTAAGCCTTTGGCGAAGCGCGCTATATCCGCGATTTCTTCCGGCGTGTCGTTGAAATTGGGTATGACGGGCGTTCTTATGATCAGGCGCGTGCCCGACGCGGCGATCCGGACGGCGTTTTCGAGGCACCGGATATTCTGCTTTGTTATGTACTCCTCGTGCTTTTTCTGGTTTGTGTGTTTGATGTCCATCAGATAGCAGTCGAGATAAGGGAGAAGTGTTTCGATGACGGAAAAATCGGCGTAGGCGGTAGACTCTATGGCGGTCGTCAGCCCTTCCTCCTTGGCGGCTTTGAGCAGCGCCGCGGAAAATTCCGGCTGGGCAAGGCATTCGCCGCCGGAGAGGGTCATTCCGCCGCCCGAGCGCCGGTAGTACGCCCTGTCCTTGGTCACGTTTTCCATGACCTCGCGCACCGTAACGTCCTGTCCGTAAACCTTTTCCTTGCCGTCAATAAGCACACGCTCAATGTCGTGTGACTGCGACTCGGGATTGCAGCACCAGCGGCAGCGAAAGGGACAGCCCTTTAAGAATACGATCGTCCTCACGCCGTCGCCGTCGTGCAAAGAGAACCGCTGGATGTCAAAAATCCGTCCGGTGACGTCGAGATGGCTCATAGAAGACTCCCCTGCTCGGTGCGGCTGATGATGTCCTCCTGCAGCGAGCGCGACAGCGTGGTGAACAGCGCGCTGTACCCGGCGACGCGCACGACGAGCGACTTGTAGTTCTCAGGGTGCTTCTGGGCGTCGCGCAGCGTCTCGCGGCTGACGACGTTGAACTGCATATGGCTGCCCTTCTGGTCGAAGTAACCGCGCACGAGCGCGACGAAGTTTTCGAGCCCCTTCTGACCGGCAAGAGCCGTCGGATGGAATTTCATATTGAACAGCGTGCCGTTGGAGGCGATGAAATGGTCGAGCCTCGCCACAGAGTTGGCGGCGGCGGTCGGACCGTTTATGTCCCGTCCGGCTGCGGGAGACACGCCGTCGGCGACGGGCGTAAAGGCGAGCCTGCCGTCCGGCGTCGCGCCGGTCTGCGCACCCAAAGGCACATTCGCCGACACGGGATACAGCCCCGCCTGGTAACTGCCGCCGCGCGGATTTTTATACTTTTCGAGCGGACGCGTATAGAGATAGGCTATCTCGCGGGCGAAGGAATCAATTTCCTCGTTGTCGTTGCCGAACTTCGGGAGCGCCTCGATTTTTTCCAGTATTGCCGCGTACCGCTCCTTATCAGCCTGCGGCGCGGGATTGCTTTTCACCATCGCGTACACCGACTGGACGTCGGTATCGGTGACGGGCTGTCCGCGGGATAGAAGCTCGCGCAGGACATCCTTTGTCAGCTTTTCGGCTTGCGCGTCCGCTATATCCTGACCGAAGTTGCGGTCAAGCGCGTCCTTGAGCTCAATAAGCGTGAACGCCTTTTGTTCGAATACGAGCGTTTTGACCGCATAGAGCGCGTCCGCCATGTTGGCGACGCCGAAGCCTTGCGGTCCCGTAAAGTTATAGACCGCGCCGCCCTCCTGCACGCTCTTACCGCGCCCGATGCAATCCTCGACCATCGACGACTCGAAGGGCAGCGGACAGCGCTCCTTATGCGCCGTATCTATAGCGTTGTCGGCGTTGACAAGCAGCTCGATAAAGTAATTCATCTGCGTTTTGTACGCGTCGGCAAAGTCGCAGAAGGTCAAGAAGCTCTCGAGCGCGGGCGTTTTCACGCCGAGCTGCACGCCCTTGTCCACCCCGCGCGAAAAGACCATTTCGAGCGGACGGCACATATTGAAGAACGCGGCGTCGTGCCAACCGTCGGTCTTGCCCGCTTTTTGCGGCTCGACACAGCCGATGATGTTGTACTCGCGCGCATCAGAAAGCGACAGTCCCCTGCTTTGCAGCGACGGGATGATGACCTCGTCATTGTAGTACGCGGGCAGCCCCACGCCGGTACGCGTCAGCTCGGCGGCGCGTATTAAAAAGCGGTGCGGCGACCCGTTCCACACGCGCACCGAAAACGACGGCTGCGGCAGCATGACGTGCAAAGTCGCGTTGATACACATATATGACAGGTCACTCGTAATGTCTCTGCCGTCCTTGTCCTGACCGCCCGCGATCAGATTCTGAAACAGACTGTAACCGGCAAACCCTTCCGCCGAGGCGGCGTCGCGCGCTTTATTCAAATCGTTGAGCTTTATCCACAGGCAGTCGATAAGCTCCTGCGCGAACTCGCGGGAGAGCGTACCGGACTTCATGTCCTCTTTATAATAGGGATACATATATACGTCAAAGCGCCCCGGAGAAATGGAATGGCCGCTCGACTCCATCTGCAACAGCATCTGCACGAACCAGAAGCTCTGGCACGCCTCATAGAAGCTTTGCGCGCCGTTTTCGGGGACAGTATTGCAGTTCGCGGCGATTTTCAGCAATTCGTCCTTGCGCGCGCCTGCCGCCGAACGCGCCATCTCAAGCGCCAAAGCGGCGTAGCGTTTGGCGTAGCGGACCGCCGCCCCGCAACTGATAACCACCGCGTCGAGGAACGCTCTTCTCGCGGCGTAGTCGCCGTCGGCGACGGACAGCGCAGAAATGGCGGCTCTCGCCTCGTCCGCGATGCCCCTATAGCCTATTTTCAGCACCTTGGCGTAATCGACCGTGATATGGCCGACGCCGTTGTAAAAATAGTTGCCGGGCGTGAACATCCCGTGCTCGAAAGCCGCGTAGCTTTCAGGCGCCATATAGGACTGCGCCAGCTCGCTGGTCGTCTTGCCCTTCCAGTAGGTATGTACCCCGCGCAGCTCCTCCTTGACCTGTTCGGAGATCGAAAACGGATCGCAGGAGCGCGTTTCGATGGTGTCGAACTCCGCTTCCAGCCAATCAAAAGAAAACTCGGGGAACGTCTGACAGCCGCGCGGCGCCAAAGTGGCGCTGCCGACGACAAGCTCGTCGTCCCGAATGATTATCGGTATATTCTCTAATATGTGAGCGAACGCTTTCGCGCGCCTTAAAATCAGCGGCTCGCTCTCTGTCGTTTTGTAGGATTCGGTCAAAAGGAGTGCCCGCGCCGACTCAACGGCGGGCAATCGCGCGAACAGCGCGGTTTTCAAGCGGTCGATACGGTCCGTTTTCTCAATAAAATCGGTATAAATCGGGCGCATAAACACAATTCCCCTTTCCGACTCCCACATAATCCAACAACAATGTAACACAATACAACATTGTTGTCAACATAATTCTTTTATTTTTCAAAAAAATTTCGACAGGACAAGACAGCCTGCCGGAAAACCAATACATCAAATTTCCAAATATTTCTTGACAACAGGGATTCCCCATTATATAATATGGGCATCCCTATTTCTAAGGAGGTGTTAAACTGGCAACGGGGAAAAAGCGAGGTCCTAAAACCGACAATCCCAAACCTTACAGAATTGCCGTAAAGCTTGACCAGGAGGCGAAAGACGTCTTAGACGCCTATTGCGAACAGGAATCGGTTTCGGCGATGGAGGCGACACGACGGGGAATCAAACGGTTGAAGCCCGACCTCAAAAAATGAAAGGAAGCGGCCCAACTCGCGAAAAGTAAACGCCGCTTCCAGTACCGACAACCGCCAAAGACGGCTGCAGCGTAAATATTATATCATGCGCCGCGCTTTCTTTCAACCCCTAAAAAAGGTTTGGCGTTTGTACAATTATCTGAAAGGAAAAAATCCATGAACGTTCTTGAAGAACTGTACTTCGGCAATATTCAACCGTGCGAACAAAGCTTTGACCGCCGCTCCGAGTACGCGTCTTTTATGAAAATCATAAGCGACAATGAGGAAACGCTTACGAACTATCTGAACACTCTACCCAAAGCGGAAGAGGAAAGGCATTTGTTTTCACAGCTTATAAACGCGCAGGGTGAGGTGCTGCGGTTCAGCGAGCTGGACCGCTTCATCAAGGGATTTCAGCTTGGCGCAAGGTTTATGCTCGACGCGCTTGTGCTCCCGCAAAACAGCGCCGTAAGGGATATCAGCTGACAAGAAAATCCCGCCGGATTTCACGATCCGGCGGGATAATTCACCTCATTATTCAAACGAAATCGGATCATATTTCGAGCGCGGATAGGTGACCTTCCCCTCGGCGTTCTTAAACGGTGAGAGCGTGTCGTTTTCAACCGCTTTACGCTGTTCCTCGTCTCTGAAATCGGGAATTTTATACTCCTTGCCGCCGTTCATGCAGCTGCGCCACGACAGTATGCCGACCGCCGACATCGCCGCCGAGCGGTAGACGTCGAAAAACGGCGCGGTTTTATTTTCTAAGGCCTTGACAAAGGCGTCCATGACCCAGTAGTCGCCGCCGCCGTGACCGGTGCGTCCGGCCTGACTGCGCTCGCCGAAGTCCGATTTGATGATTGTTTCTTCCTTTTGTCCCTCGGGGACGCTCCAGTCGTTATAATTGATCAAAACGCGGTCGGTGTCGCCGCGTAAGGTTTCCGCGCCGCCGTTTTCGCAGCACAGGCGGTACCAGATGCCGTGAGGACCATATTTCGCCCAGCCTGTGATGCGGAACAGCGCGCCGCTGTCCATCTCGCAGAGAATCGCCGCGCCGACGTCCTTGTTCAGCTCGTCCTCGCGCTCCCACGGGCGGTTGTCGCTGTAGACGCATTTGGCGTTGACGGCTTTTGGCATCGTGCCCGTGATGTGCATGAGCGGAGCTAAGGAGTGGGTCAGATAATACGTCGAGGGCATGACCGCGCGCCAGTGGGCGCTGTCGGGCGTATAGCCGTGATAGCTTTCGGCGGACATCGGGTGGACGTACTCGCCGTCGGCGTAGACGACCTTGCCCAAAGTACCGCTCTCGTAGATCGACTTCATCTCCATGGGGCCCTTCATATAGGGGTAGTTCTCCGCGAGCATATACATAGCGCCCGTCTTTTCCGCGGCGCGGCAGAGCGCGGCGCACTCGGCGAGCGTAGACGCCGGTATCGTTTCGCTGAAAACGTGTATCCCCTTTTCCAGCGCTTTTATCGCCGCCGGCGCGTGCTCGTTGAAGTAATTGCAGAGAATGACCGCGTCGATCCCCTCGTCGTTCAGCATTTCGTCATAGTCCTTGTAGACGCGCGCGCCCTCGGCGCAGTATTCCTTTAGCGCCTCGGCACGCTCGAACACGCCGTCGCAGACCGCGACAAGCTCGGTATTCTCAAAATATTGCAGCGCCCTCGCGTACGCGCCGCCGCGCCGCGCCCCGAACACGCCAAACCGAATTTTCTCACTCATGCTTTTCTCCTTAAAGAAATATAAAATAGCCAACCGCAGGTTCCTTTAAATCTAAAATCTAACATCTAATATCTAAAATCTCCCCGTTAGAATTTGCCGCCCCCGCCGCCGTGGCTGCGTCCGCTCGAACCGACGTGCGAGCCGCCGCCCTTTGCGCCGGTGTTTTGCTGTACCTTGACGCGCGTGGTCGTCCTGTAGAGAAACCTGTCCTCGCTGTTTGTCAGTTGAAACGAGCCGCTCTCGACGTAGGCACGCGCGAAATTGTCGGGTACGGCTGTGTTCATCTTCTTTTTCATGGCGGATACAATAATCAGCGCGACGATAAACCCGACCGCCAGTGATATGCCGATTACCTTCAGCCAGTCCTTGCCGCCCGACGCGCTGATTTGCGTGGGGTCAAACGGACCTGTCGGCGCGCCGCTCTCAAGATACGCTTTCGCCTCATTGAGATACAGCGAAAACGCGGTGTAATAGTCGCCTTCGGACAAATGCGCCTGTATCAGCGATCCCAGCCGTTCGATGCGGTCGTCCGTAAACACCTCCAGCCCTGTGCCGGCGGTGGATGTCTGATAGTCCCGATTGCCCATATCGATAAGGAACAGCAAGCCGTCGGCGTTTTGACCGTATCCGTAACCGTTGTAATCGTAATAATCGTCGGCGTACGCCATAGCGGTTTTGCCGCCGGTCGATTTGACCGTTATTATAACGATGTCAAACGAATACGTCGTAATAATATCCTTGATTGCCGCATTGAGCTGCTTTTCCTCGGCAGCCGTCAGCAGCTCCGCTTTGTCAATGACGCGGGGCAATGAAGTGTCATAGGTAAAACCCGCGGCGCGGTCCGCAAGTGTTGACGGCGCAGCCAGGATGCTTATCGGTAAGATGAATATAAACAGTACAGCGCATAGGACAGATACAACCTGTTTCATCACAGCACCCCCATCGCTTTAAGCACAAGCGTGACGGCGAAGGCTGCCGCCGAGAAACCGGCGCCCATGCCGATAAGATACTTCCAATAAAGCCCCTTGTCCACGGGCAGCTTGCCGATGAGCTTGCCGGTCTGCCCGTTCATGGCGAAGGTGTACACATCGTCCTTATACCGCGTGTTGAGCAGCCAGACGGGCAGCAGGGCGTATTTGATATCGGAATCGCCCGTTTTGACGGAGCGCCCCGCGACGGTGACGGAGCTGTAGCCCTCGACGGTGCCGCGCAGCGCCTCCTCGAAGGTGCTCTTGACGCGCCCGTCGGCGCGCGGCGCGCCGTCTTTGGCGGTGACGTCGTATTTATCCGACAGGAAACCGGACAGGTACGACGGCGAAAACGGCGCGATCGCCGCGTAATTGAACGGCTCAATGGCTTCCATATACTCGTCGGCAAGCTTTTTGGAGCCGTCGACCGGCACACGGTCAAAGCGCATACTCCCCGCTCTGTTAATACGGTAATGGTCGGTATGCGTGGTGATAAACTTGCCGTCGTTATGGGTCATGACGCGCTTGGCGTCGAATACGACGCCGCCGTCCACATCGCAGTCGTAGAGCCAGAACGGCACATAGAGTCCGCTGATCTCCTCAATGTGATTATCCTTGAGAAAGCTCTTCGGGAGCAGGCGCTTGCCCGCGCAGAACTTTTTGTATTCCTCGACGGCGCGCTCTTTGCCGATCTGAAACGGAATGATGTAGTCGGGACGAAACACCCCCGACAGCTGCTCGGGGATAACAACCGTGTTGCCGCAGTAGGCGCAGTGGGTCGCCGCCGTGTTTTTGTCCGTGATTACCTCGGCGCCGCAGGACTTGCACCGGCACTGCTGCAGACCGGCTTTTTCCTCCTCTGTCCAGTCACCGCTGCCCGATTGGAAATCATAATCCTTCCAATCGAGCGGCGCGTCGCCGCCCTTCAGTATGTCGTTGTCGTAAATGTCTTTGAGCGTTTCAAGCGGGTATTCGTTGCCGCACGAGCCGCAATGCCAATCCTGTTTCTGATCCGAAAAGGTCAGCGGCGCACTGCACGACGGGCACTTATAACTGACAGTTTCCAAAATCGTGACCATCCTTTCTATGCGAGGTTTGAAACGATTCGTCTTTCAACCTTATCTATCTCCAAAATTCAATTTGGTCGCAGAGAATGGTGATGACCTCCTCACGCGGCTTGCGCTTTTTAGGGCGCGGCGCGACGGACGCGGAATAGCCGATGGCGATAATCAGGCGCACGCGTTTGTTTTTAGCGATCCCGCAGACCTCTTTTACCGCGTTCTCATCAAACATTCCGAGAATACAGGATGAAAGGCCGAGGTCGGCGGCGGCTAAAATGATGTACGCCGCGGCGATGCCGATATCATTGTCGGCAAAATGCTGATTGCGTAATTTTCCGTCGAGCTTAGCGGTCAGGTTGGCGTCCTCCTCGTTGATGACGATGAACGCCGGACAGTCCTGAATAAAATTGTTGGAACCACTCTTTTGAATAGCTTCTTTTATCTGCTCTGATCTTTCCTTGCAGGCTATGACGGTAAAATGCCACGGTTGGGAATTGCACGCCGAGGGCGCAAGCATAGCGGAGTCCATGATTCTGCCGATTTTTTCAAGCTCCACAATCCTTCTCGGATTGAATTCGCGGCAGCTTTCGCGTGATTGCACGAGGCTTAGGAAGTCTTTCACAAAAATTCCCCCAAACAGATTTTAAATTGAAAGGAAGCCACGGTTGCTGTTAAAATAATTTTTTATAATTATAACAAATATTCCATTGAAAATCAAGAACAAATATGATAGTATATACAAAATTTATCAGAAAATTTTTTGAAAGGAAAAATTTTATGTTTGACAGCAAGTATTACGAATCCCGCATTGCCGGCGAGGTCTATACCGAGGAGTTCGAGCGTTTTTTGCCCACCGAGGACAACCCCTGTCCCGAAGCCAGAATAGCGGGCTTCATGGTCAACGGTCCGTATGTCTTAGTCACCGACGGCGCTTTAGAGACCGAATACCTGTACCAGCGCCACAAGGTGCTCGATGAGGACTATCTCAAGGAGGAGGGCGGCGAATCGGCGGTCGTCCCCTATATCGGTCTGAGTCATGACAATCACTACCTCGGCGACAAAGTGAATTCGTGGCGCGCCGGTCAGCGCAAATGGGGTACGCTGCGCTTTGACAAGGAGGATTACGATGCCTGCGGCGACGCGCTCTTTTTGACAGAGCAGCGCAACTGCGCGTACTTTGCCGCCGTCTATGTCAACTGTAAAACCGATTATGACGCGGTCATCTGCTACGAAACCTCCGGCTCGCATCTGTATGTGAACGGCGAAATCATCGATAAAAAACCCTACGGACGCGTCAAGGGTCTGTGGGACTTCGGCAATCTGGTCTTAGCGCATTTTCATAAGGGCATGAACCTTGTGATGCTCAAAATTCGCACCGGCTATATCTGCGACACCATTGACATCACCGTCTCCAATTTCGCCGTTTATCCGGTCATGGCCGCCTCGGGAAGCTTAGGCGTCTGCCGTCCGACGCGCACGAGGACATATTTCGGCACGAAGGACGCTCCGCGCCAGGTGCTGCCGGTCTTTACCGCCGCGTTAAACGACACAAAGGGCGGCGCGGTGACGCTCGCAAACGAGAGCGTGCCGGTGAAGGCGATGAAAAAGGGCGCGGTATCGGTCGTGCGCGCATCGATTCCCGCTACGGGTCAGATGGAGCCGTATACGATGTCCGTAACGGAGACAGGCGGCGCGTCGGCGGCGTTTTCCGGCGCGATCCCGACCATTGCCTTTGACGGTTTTATCGGCAAGGAACACATCTATTCCGATTTCCACTTTGACACCACCTATCATCAGGAGCAGCGCACCTATGCCATGGGCGCCATCGACATTCTGTCGAAAATGCTTGTCAAGCTCAGAGCCAATCCCGACTTTAAGGCAATACTCTCCGAGGTCGATTATCTGCATCCATACTATTCTATATACGCAAACGACCGCGAGACCCTGCGCGACACTTTTAAGAGCGGGCGCGCCGAGGCTGACTGTTTCTACAACCAGCCCAACGAGATGACCTCCTCGCCCGAGGGGCTGGTGCGCAACCTCGTCTACGGTCAGCTCTACCACCGCGACGTGCTGGGCAGACTCGCCTATGTCTACGGTCCGGGCGACGTCTTCGGGCATCCGAATCAGCTGTCGCAGATCTGCGAAAAGGGCGGCTGCGAGGGCATTTACTGGGGTAAGCACATCTACGGGCTCGACTGTCTGTTCAACCATATGTCCCCCGACGGTACGACGCTTGTCCATCACCGCGGCGGCGTCTCGCGCGACAACGCACTGCTCCTCGGCGTTAAAAACGCGCATGATTCGTCCGGCGTTGATTTTACCTGCTACGCCCGCGAGGACGACACCTCGTGGATGAAAAAGACGCTCTCCGGCGCGCAGTTCTCGGTCATGTCCGATTTTATACGGGGCGTAAACAAAGACGACGCGGCGCACATCGAAGAAAACGGCGAATCCCTGTTTGAAACCACATCCCGCGATATTTCGCTCTATCACGCGGGCGTCGCGCTGACAAGGCAGGACCTGAAGCGCGCCAATCGTCTGGGCGAAAATTTACTGATCACCGCCGAGAAATTTGCCTCGATCGCCGCGTACTACGGGGCGACATATCCCGAGGAGGCGCTCGACAAGGCGTGGCGTCAGATTCTGTGCGGACAGCACCACGACTCCATCACCGGCACCAACAATGAAATCAGCTTCGTCGATCTGATGATCGAATACCGCGAGGCGTGTATTCTCGCCGCCGATGTCATCGACCGCGCTCTGAGCTATATCGTTTCCGGCGTCAAGGCGTTCGGGCTGTCACCTGTTGTCGTGTTCAACCCCCACGCCTACGACAGAAAGGATGTCTGTACGCTTAACCTGCCGCTCGACGAGAATAAAACATATGTTATGGCAGACAGCAAAGGCAAACGGTATCCGGTTCAGATCGCCGGCAAAAACAAGGCGGTATTTACCCCCGACGTGCCGGCGCTCGGATATAAGGTGTTCAGCCTTGAAGAAGCTGCCGCTGAAAAATCCAGTCCTAAGACGGACGAAAACATCGTTGAAAACGAGTTCTACCGCGTGACGGTCGATCCCAGACAGGGCGGCGGCATCGTTTCGCTATTTGATAAAAAGGCGAAAAAGGAAATCGTCTGCAACACGGGCGCGGTCTACGCGCTCAAGGAGCTGCGCGACAGGATGGAGACGCAGCACGAGTTCTACACGACCGGCGAAAAGCTCTCCTCCGCCGAATATCCCGCCACGGTCAAACGCGAGACGGGCACGGTTTACGATAAGCTGATCATCACCTCGAATATGGGCATCCTGTGCGGCTTAAAACAGGAAATCACGCTGACGAAGGGCATCCGGAGAATCGACGTGCGCCTGTCGCTCGAAAACTACACGGGCGACGACCACCTGTTTTCCTACAATCTGCCTGTCGATGTCGCGGGCGGCAAGGCTGTGTTTGACGACCGCTTCGCTCCCGCCGTCAAGCCGAAGAGCCGCTTTGTGCTCGACTTCAAAACCCATCAGTTCCTCATGGCGTCCCACTGCTCCGTGTTCGCCGCCAACCAGTGGTTCGCGTTGGGGTCTACGGTCACCGTTAAACTCGGCGCAAAGGGCAATATCAACCTCGGAACGACCGCGCTTATTGCGCCGCAGAACGACGCGTTCAAGGACTCCTCGCTGGTGCTTACCGAAATCTTAACGAAAAAAGCGGTTCCCGTCACCCCGTATCCCGACAGGAAGCGGGCGGTACACGCTACGCTGCTGCCGCATTTCAACGACGATCTGCATTTCACGGATACGCGCGTCGTACTGAGCCTACAGGGTATCGACAACGAATACGAGAACAAGCTTCTGTCCGACGGCAAGATCAGGGAGAAGTTTGACGCCGCCCTCGAAAAGAAAGGCTTTGCCGCGCTCTATACGGTCGATAAGGACAATCTCTGGGACAAACCCATCGATGTCATCTTACTCAAGGCAAAAGACGAAGCGACATTACAGAGAGCCATCGGCGACATCGGCGCGTCGCTGGATATTTCCTCCGGTTTCGCGCTTTCGGGCTGTATCGCCGCCTCCCCCGTACCGCCCGCCGAGGACTACACCGTCGCCGTGCTCAACAGGGGCAACCTCGCCTCGAGCATCGAGGCCGACGATTCGCTCTCGCTCATGCTGTTCCACACCGCGCTGTTCTACGGCAACAGCGGCAAGGTTACCGGCGGCAGAGAGCTTGTTCCCGAGCAAAAATCCCACGTCTATGAATTTGCCCTGATGCCGCACAGCGGCAGCTACCGTGAGGGACAAGAATATATCCGCGCTCTCGAATATAACGACCCGCTCTTAGCCGTCAACGCCGCGGACAATAAAAACGCCGTTCTGCCCGAAACGATGAGCTTTGTCCGCTGCTCCGAAAACTTCCTGCTCACCTCATTTAAAGCAGGCGGGTACCCGTTAGCTTCGCAAAAGGGCGTCATCCCGCCGATAGCCGAACGCGGCTTCGCGCTCAGGGGCTTCGAGCAGGACGGCGTCAACGCCGATGTATCCGTCAAATGCGGCTTTGACATTCTGTCGGTCATGAGCGCGAACCTGCTTGAGGAAGATACCTTGCCGGTTAAGCACACAAAGCACGGTTTTGAAAGCGTCGTCTATCCGCATTCAATCGAAACCTTCCTTATCGATCCGGCGGATTCGGACAAATCGCTCGGCGGCGCAGTCTTAGGCGCTGTAGCCGAAGAAATCCAGCCGACCTATATCCGCAGCTGGGAGCATTCGCGCGGTTCCATGCCGTTCTCATATTTACGCACCACAGCCGTCATTGACCGCAAGGTCGAAACGGTCAGCGGCACGCGTTTTGTCGTCAACGTGTCGGTCGTCAACAACCGCATTGATTCTGCTATCGAGGGCACCGCACGCCTTGTGCTGCCCGACGGCTTCAAGGCTGATAAAACCGTTTTCGAATACAAGCTCGCCGCCAATGAGCATCTGCTCGTCCCCGTAACAATCGATAAGTCCGACGCCGATAAGAAGGGCATACTCTATCTGTATTTTGAGGACGGCGCGAACACGTTTTATGATGTGCTCGAAATCGGCTTCTTTTACCCGTCGGTATCGATGACCACTGACGGCAAGCAAATAGCGGTCACTGTCAGAAACGACACCGACCAGCCGCTCCTCGGCGAGCTGGCTATGGCGACGCCGCTGGAGAGCTTCGGACTTCCCGATAAAATTACTGACAGCCTCTGCGAGATCACACCGATGGCACAGCTTGTCGAACTGCCGGCAAAGTCGCACAAGGTCTATACCTTTGACGTCAAAGAATACGAAAACGGCGTATTCAACGCCTTCTGGGCATGCGCCAAATTAATGGTCAACGGGCGCGTCTATTACGCCTACCGCAGACACACCGGAGAGCTCCGCAATATGTGGGCGCATACATTTGTTGACCGCATCTCCGCCGCTGGCAATTCCCAGCGCGCCTATCTGACTTTGAAGGACGGTATGCCCGTTGATTAACGAATTGTTAGCTCAGAGAAATCTGCCGGAGCTGCTGCGCCTCCAAAACGGCGAGGCGGTCACGAAAGACAACTGGGACGCCCGCCGCGCGCAGCTCATTGCCCTCTTAACCTCAGAGGAATACGGCACGCTGCCGCCGCCTCCCGCTACGCTGGAATTTAAGGCGCAAAGCGAGGAAAAAACCTTCTGCGCCGGAAAAGCCACGCTCTTAAAAACGGAGATTTCCTGCGGCTACGCCGACGGCAAAACCTTTCGGTTTCCCGTCTACTCGGTCATTCCTCATGCGGAAAAGTTGCTGCCGTCGTTTATACTCATCAACTTCCGTCCCGACGTCCCCGACCGCTATCTGCCCAGCGAGGAGCTGTGCGACCTCGGCTACGCGGTGCATTCGTTCTGCTACGCGGATATTTCGAGCGACGACGAAGACTACGAAAACGGTCTTGCCGCGCTGTTCTGCGGCAAAGAAAAAAATACAGAGCGCGGTAAAATCGCGCTCTGGGCGTACGCCGCTTCCCGCGTTCTCGACTTCGCGCTGACCCTTCCCGGTACCGATCCCGAAAGAATCGCCGTCGTCGGTCACTCGCGCCTCGGCAAGACCGCGCTGCTCTGCGGCGGACTGGACGAACGGTTTTCCGCGGTCATCAGCAACGATTCGGGCTGCTCCGGCGCGGCGCTATCAAGAAACAAACAGGGCGAAACGGTCGGAGCCATTACCGACCGTTTCCCCCATTGGTTCAAGGACAGCTATAAACAATACGCGGACAACGAAAGCGCGATGACCATTGACCAGCACTTCCTGCTCGCTCTGACCGCGCCGCGAAAGCTCTTTATTTCAAGCGCCGCGCTCGATAATTGGGCTGACCCCGACAGCGAGTTTCTCGCCGCGGCGGCGGCTTCACCCGCCTTTGAGCTGCTCGGAGTAAAAGGGCTTGTACACAAAGACACCATCCCTAATGAAAATGAACTGCTCGGAGAAGGGAACGTCGGCTACCGCCGCCGGACGGGAACGCATTATCTGAGCAGGAGCGACTGGAAAGCGTTTTGCGCTTTCCAAAATGAAAAACGAATAATGAATGAGAATAATTAGGAATGAAGAACCGTTACACGGTTCTCCGCTAATGAATAATTTCGGGAGGGCACTTTAAAAAATGAAGTGTTCCGTGTCGGAACGTGAAGTGTGCTGGCGCACGTGAAGTGTGCTGGCGCACGTGAAGTGTTCTGCGGAACGTGAAG
>CAYYFY010000009.1:0-17030 GCA_964471035.1 uncultured Eubacteriales bacterium | reverse complement strand
GGCGACAAGCGTGTCCATATTCGGCGCGCGGGAAAGCAGCGCCTTAAAACCGACCGCGTAAAATTTTCTGTTGACGTATACGATCGGCAGCGTCAGCACAAACTGTAAGAACGCGAACGAGACGGCGTTCTTTGCGCCGTGCAGAAACGGCGGCAGCGGCGCTCCGAGCATATGCCCCATGGATATATACAGGAGCGGCAGTAAAAATAGTACGGATACAAGAAGCCGCATTCTCATCGGCTTCAAAGCGTCTGTTTTTTCCTTTGGCCTGTCTGTCCTGATAGCAGACACTGCTGTCTCATCCGCGGCGACGGCTGCCGTAAATCCGGATTTTGCCACCGCGGCGATAATGTCCTCCGGTGAAAGCGCCGTCTCGTCATAATCGCAGGTCATGCTTTTCATCAGCAGGCTGACCTCAGCCGCGCGCACGCCCTTAACGCGCCCGACAGCCTTTTCGACCGCCGCCGAGCACGCCGCACAGCTCATACCCTCAATTGTAAATTTTTGTTTCATGAAACGACACCTCCTTTCTTACAGTCTGCCCCGAAAATCATCCGAACGCGACATCGAGCACCATCATGACGACAAATCCGCACGCCACGCCGAGCACGCCGCCGTTGCTGTGCTCGCCCTCGTGCAGATCGGGAATCAGCTCCTCGACGACGACGTAAATCATCGCTCCCGCCGCGAATGCGAGCAGGTAGGGGAGCAGCGGCACCACGAAAGCCGTCAGCAATACGGTCAGTCCGCCCGCTATAGGTTCGACGATCCCCGACAGCGCGCCGAGCAGAAACGCTTTTTTCCGCGAGGCTCCGCCGTTGCGAAACGGAAATGAAATAATCGCGCCCTCAGGGAAATTCTGGATGGCGATACCGATGGACAACGCCAGCGCCGCCGACAGAGATATGGCGCTGTTTCCCGACATAAACGCGGCGTAAACCACGCCGACAGCCATTCCCTCGGGGATATTGTGCAGCGTCACGGCGAGCATGAGCATGGTATTTTTCTTTGCCTTGGAATGCAGCCCCTCCGCTTTTTCGGCGTGCTGGTGCAGGTGCGGCACGAGTATATCGAGCAGCAGTAAAAATCCGACGCCGATGAAAAACCCGATCGCGGGCGGCAGCCAGGGGATAAAACCTTCTTCCTTCGACTTCTCGATGGACGGGAGCAGCAGCGACCAGACCGAGGCGGCGATCATCACGCCGGACGCGAAACCGACAAGCACCTTTTGAAAATGTTCCCCGATTTCTTCTTTTGATACAAGCACGAGCGCTGCCCCCAAAACGGTTCCGAGAAGGGGAATCATCAAACCGATAAAGGTGTTCATGAATCAACTGTCCTCCCCATTTTGCGCAATCAAAGCCGACATTTGAAGCCGTGCTTTGATTACACTATAAACATTTTATGACGTCCGGTCAAGTGACGTGCTCACATTCCCCCGTATTTTTTAAAGGTTTTTTGTAAATGCTTAAAATAGCCAACCGCAGGTTCCTTTAAATCTGACATCTGCCTTTTAATATCTGACATCTTCTCAAAAACCCCCCAAATTAGCCTCTATAAAAAAGCTCAATAAAAGAACAAAAGGAGAGAAAACCACCTATGTGCGGAATCGTCGGTTATACGGGCATACTTCCCGCCGCGCCCATTCTTTTATCCGGACTCGAAAAGCTTGAGTACCGTGGTTACGATTCGGCGGGAATCGCCCTCCATCAGGGAAGCGAAATAACGGTCTATAAATCGAAGGGACGCTTAAAAACCCTGTACGACAAGCTCGACGGCGGCAGGGCGTATCCGGCGCTGACCGGCATCGGTCACACGCGCTGGGCTACGCACGGACGCCCCAGCGATGAGAATTCCCATCCGCATTTGAGCGCGTCGGGGCGCTTCGCGGTCGTCCACAACGGCATTATCGAGAATTACGTCTCTCTGCGGCAGGAGCTCAAGGAGAAGGGTGTACGCTTTTTGTCGGAGACCGATACCGAGGTCGTCGCCCATCTGCTCGACGAGTACGGCGACGGTGATTTTTTAGAGACAGTCAGATGGGCTGTCGGCAGGCTGACAGGCTCGTATGCCCTCGGGATTTTATGCGCCGACTGCCCCGGCACGCTGATTGCCGTGAGAAACGCAAGCCCTTTGGTCATCGGCATCTCGCCGTCGGGCGTCCATGTCGCCTCGGATATCCCCGCGCTCCTGAATCACACGCGCCGCATCCTTCCGCTTGCCGACCTTGAGACCGCGGTCATCACGAGAAGCGGCGTCGCCGTCTATGATCAAATGGGAAACCACATCGACAAAAAAGAAATCATCGTCGACTGGGACGTTCAAAGCGCCGAGCGCGGCGGCTATCCGCACTTCATGCTCAAAGAGATCATGGAACAGCCCCGGGCGCTTTCGGCGACGCTATCACCGCGTCTTAGCGACGACGGCGAGGTCGTCCTCGACGGCATCCGCCTGACAAAGGACGACCTCGAAAATATTGACCGTATCTGCCTTGTCGCCTGCGGTTCGGCGTACCACGCGGGCATCGTCGGCAAAGCCGTGATAGAGCGGCTGACGGGCATCCCGACGGAAACGGACCTCGCGTCGGAATTTCGGTACCGGTATCCGCTTGTCAGCGAAAAGACGCTCGTCATCATCATCAGCCAGTCCGGCGAGACCGCCGATTCTTTGGCGGCGCTGCGCGAGGCTAAGCGGCAGGGGGCGCGTGTGCTCTCTGTCGTCAATGTCGTAGGCAGCTCCATAGCCGCCGAGAGCGACGGCGTGCTCTACACATGGGCGGGACCCGAAATTTCGGTCGCCACGACCAAGGGCTACTCGACCCAGCTCGTCATGCTTTATCTGATCGCTTTGCATATTGCCGCAGAGCTAAAGTGTATCGACGAAACGGCGCTGCGCTCGCTGCTCGGGGCGCTGATGAAGCTCCCCGGACAAACCGAAGAGCTTCTGAAAGCGACCGAACAAATCGCGGCTATTGCCAAAGAGTACGCAAAGCTCGAACATGCGTTTTTCATCGGGCGGGGTTTGGACGGCGCCGTCGCCCTCGAAGCCTCGCTGAAGCTCAAGGAAATCAGTTATATCCACGCGGAGGCCTACGCCGCCGGAGAGCTCAAGCACGGTACAATCTCTTTAATCGAGGAGGGGACGCCGGTCATCGCTCTGGCGTGCTGCGAACGTCTGTTTGAAAAGATGATGTCGAACATCCGCGAGGTCAAGGCACGCGGGGCGCAGGTGCTCTTGGTTACCGCCGAGGGCAATCCCGACGTCTCCGATGAGGTTGACGCCGTCTTGACCGTACCGAAAACCCACGAGCTGTTCATGCCGTCGCTCGAGATCGTCCCGCTCCAGCTGCTCGGCTATTATACCGCCCTTTACCGCGGCTGCGACATCGACAAGCCGCGCAATCTTGCCAAAAGCGTCACGGTAGAATAAATACCGTTCCTCAACTTCTCACTCTTGACTACAGGTTGCTCTTGTGTCATAATACAGGTAATCCGCGGGAAAACCCGCGTTCAGAAAGGGACGCTATGCTGTTATCTGTAGCAGGTCTTATTGTCGATGTAAATCCCGTCCATGAGCTGTTTGCCTCGCGCGCGGCCGCCTATGAATGCGAAGGCGGTACGCCGGATGTGACGATTTCCCTGAGCGAATCGTTTCTGTGCGAAAAACAGGCGAAGCTGCCGCACCTTTCGGCGGCAGAGTGCGAGTACATTTATACCGGCGACATGTTTTACCGCGCGCTGATTTCACGCGACGGTCTGATGCTTCACGCGTCCGCGGTAGCCTTAGACGGCGAAGCTTATCTGTTTTCCGCGCCGTCGGGGACGGGTAAATCGACGCATACGCATCTGTGGCTTGAGGTTTTCGGCGAGCGCGCCTTGATAATAAACGACGACAAGCCGGCACTCCGTTTTATAGACGGGCAGTATTACGCGTACGGCACGCCGTGGAGCGGCAAGACCGACGAGAACGAAAATATGCGGGTACCGCTGAAAGGGGTTGCCTATATCGTCCGCTCACCGGACAATCATATTGAAAAGCTACCGTCCGTCAAAGCGCTCAAGCTCATTCTCGACCAGACCATCCGTCCGTCGGACCGGCAGCGGATGGAGCAGCTGCTGAGCAACTTAGACAAGTTGCTTACAACCATCAGTGTATACGAGCTGCGGTGTAATATTTCGCATGAGGCGGTTATGACTGCTTACGAGGCGATGAAAAGATAAATGGCAATTTGCCGTTTGAAAGATGGAGTAATAAATGAGATTAAACGAGAACTATATCCTTCGCACTGTCGCCGGAAGCGACGTAGTCGTCGCCGTCGGAGAGGAAGCGGCGAAGCTGCACGGAATGATTACGCTCAACGAAACGGCGGCGTTTATCTGGCGCTGCCTTGAAAAAGAGCCGGACGAGGATGAGATTGTTATGCGCCTCAAGGAAGAGTACGCCGCAACCGATGAAGCGCTACTCAGAAAAGAACTGACATTTTTTCTGGACAAACTGCGTGCGCAGGGAATACTTGAAGATTAAATGGCAATTCGCTATTTGATAATGCGTCGCAGACCCGAAATTTGTAATTTGCCATTTTTGCGAAAGGAATCGTTATCTTGAAGTACAAGCTGTCCGACCTTCTGCCCATTATCACCGAAACGCTTGAGAGCGGCGGGGAATTCACCCTGCCGGTCACGGGTACGAGTATGCTGCCGCTGCTTCGTGAAAAACGCGACAGCGTGCAGCTCGCGCGCGCGCGCGTTCCATTATATATAGGGGATCTGCCGTTGTACCGGCGCGCCGACGGCGCGTTCGTGCTGCACCGCGTTGTCGGGAAGGACGAAAACGGCTATGTGATGTGCGGAGACAATCAATTCGATTTGGAGCGGAATATCACCGACGGGATGATCGTCGGCGTCGTGGTGAAAATCAACAGGGATGGTCGGATGTTTTCTGTTTCTACGCCGCTTTACCGCACTTATGTCCGTCTGTGGACGCGGCTCTTAGGCGTGCGGTATCCGCTGCGCCGTCTGCGCCGAAGCGCGAGGAAAACGGATGCGCCCGCCGTGTTGAGTACACAGCCGAAGCCGTGTGTGTCGTATCTGCTCGCGCTGCTGCGGTCGGCGCTTTTGGAGTCTGTGCCGCCCGATGTTCCGGACGATGTGGATATGGCGGACGTCCTGCGTCTTGCCAAGATGCACCGTGTCGCCAATACGGCGGCTTTTGCCGTAATGAAGCTGCCCTCTCTGGACGCAGCGATAAAAAAGGAGTTTCAGGCGGAGCTTTTCAAGGTCGTACGGCGGCAGGAGATACAAAAAGAGGCGTTGAAGAGCATCGGGGAGCGGTTGACGCAGGCGGAAATCCGCTTCTGTGCGCTCAAGGGGGAAGCGCTCGCGTCGCTCTATCCGTCGCCCGAAATGCGTTACTCACTGGACATCGATGTCTATGTCGCCCCCGCCGACGTTCCCGCCGCGGAAAAGCTCCTGTTGAATATGGGGTACAGGCAGGAGGGGGAACGCACGACAAAGGACATTGTCTTTGTAAAGAAACCCGCGCTGACGGTGGAGCTGCATTTTGATCTCAATTTTGAAACCGATGTCACCTATGCGTATTTTCAAAAGCTGCCGGACCGCCTTGTGCCCTCGGCGGACAATCCGTACCGCCTTGCGATGAGCGGCGAAGATTTATTGATATATGTAATAGGACACGCGGCGCACCATTTCCTCGTCGCGGGGACCGGCATTAAAAGCGTACTCGACGATTGGCTGCTTCGTGAAAAGCTGCTGCCCCAATGCGACGCGGCGCTTATCGAAAGGGAGCTTGAGGCGGCGGGACTTACTGAGTTTTCCCGACAGCTCGCTGCACTCGGCGGTTTTTGGTTTAAGGACGGGCAGGATACGGAAACTGTCCGGCGTATGGGAAAGTATATCGTTGAGAGCGGCGTATTCGGTACAAGTGATGCTTTTTACGTCAACGCCACCGTTTCGCAGAGTAAAATCGGCGGTTCAAAGGTCTTGTACGTGCTTGAACGGATATTTCCGTCATATACTGTTATGACAGCGCTCTTCCCAAGTCTTAAAAAAGCGCCGGTGCTATTGCCGTTCTGCTGGGTGGCACGCTGGGGCAAAGTGCTTCTGAATTTCAGACGCATTACAGGAGAAATCGCGTCTGTAGCCGCCGCGGATCAAAAAATACGCCGTGAAAGAAGCGATTTATTTGGAAAATTGGGATTTCGTTAAAAAAAGTATTGTAAAAACCATGTGCTTTGTGATACAATGAACCGAATAAGCAGGAAAGGAAGAAAAAAAATAGATGGCAAGCAATGAATACACGTTAAATACGCGGGATGAGGAGTATGGTGTCAGCTTTGAAGCGATACTTAAATTAATCCGTATTATCGCCACCAAATGGTGGGTTATTGTTGTTTTGGTTTTTGTTTTTGCTGTGGCCGGCTTCGGTTTTTCCAAAGCGACCTATGAGGACAGATACTCTTCAAAAATCCTGATCAACGCGTCCAACAAGGCGGGCGATATTGCAGGAGACGCCGCCAAGTACACGACGGCCAGTGACGTTACCGCCTCCGCAATGTTTGCGACAAGCTTCAAATGGATACTTATGAACACCGACGATATTTATCAATACGTCCTGAAAGAAGTAAAAGCCAATACAGGAAAACAAGACTTGACCGTCGGAGATCTCAGAGCATCTGTTTCTCCGAGCGTCGTCGCCGACACCACAATGGTGACCGTTCGGGTCAGCACCGGCGAAAAGGATCTTTCCTACGAGATCGCGCACGCCATTGTCAATGCGTTCCCTCTTGTGATGGGAGAATCCTTCCCCAACGCCAAGTATACGCTGGTCAGCGACGCCACCAAGCCCGAAAAACCTGACGCCGATTATTCCGGTTTGCTGTATACGTTCGTCGGAGCCGTCGCGGGCGCGTTGTTGGCGCTGGCGATCATCTTGATTTCCAACCGTATCAAGAATCTCGTTCAGACGAGCGATGAGCTCAAACGCCGTTATAATCTCAATGTGATCGCCTCTGTCGCCAAGCTCGACGTTAAAAAACTGAAGATTGACCCCAAAAAAGGTCTGTTGATTTTTGACAAAACCGTCGGGCTTCCGTTTATTGAGACCTTCAAGCTGATCAGGACGAAGGTTGAGAACGTAAGCCTGAAAAAGGGATACAAAGTTTTTGCCGTCACGAGTTCCACGGAGAGCGAAGGAAAAACGACTGTCTCGGTCAATACGGCGCTGTCACTGGCAAAGAGCGGTAAATCGGTATTGCTCATCGACTGCGACATCCGCAAGCCTTCCGTCTATAAGACGCTCGGCGTACCGGTCGGCGCTGACCGCGGTGTCTTTGATATCGTCAGCGGCAAAAAGAACTTTGAAGAGGCTATCAAATACGTCGATAAATATAATCTCTATCTCCTTGTGAGCGGCGCGCCGATTTCCGACCCTTCCGAGGTGCTCGCATCGGCTAAAATGCAGGAGATTATTGCCGAGGCAAAAAAGAATTTCGATTTTGTTATCATTGACTGCGCGCCTGCCGGCGTTGTCGCCGACGCAACCATCGTTTCCAATTACTGTGACGCGGTGCTCTTCGTCGCCGCCGAGAATAAGGCTTCCATGCGGCAGATCGAATACGCTATCAGCGATCTTGCCACAACGAAAGCGGAGGTATTCGGCTGTATCTACAATTATGCGAGCAAGAGCCTTATAGGCCGCGCGGGTGACCGCGGCAGCGGATATTTCAGCCGCAGCTACGGCTACAGCAAGAGTTACGGAGCCGGATATGGCCAGGATTCCGGGGGTAGAAAACGGTAAAAAAGCGCTTTGAAAATCGTTTAAAAAAATTATTCGTAACATACAAAAAAAACCTATTGTATTTTCCTGATAAATGTAGTATTATTAGCTAAAGAAGTATATTCGGTCAGTCCAACCTTTTGACCGGTACTTTTAAAAGCGGCGAATATTTTATCATTTATTATGTTCGTCTACATATCGGTCTTGCGGTTCGCGGCAATATTTTTCCTAAAGAAAGTATATTGCCGGAAGTCTGCATAGTAGCAAATGAACGGCTTCGTATACTCACTACCATCTTTGCGGGAGGGCTTTTAATGGCTTTTGAAGCGTTAAACGAGAAGTTGAAGAATATCGGAAAGAAAAACCCCGATATCGAAAAGAATGGGTCGAACGGCATCAGCGCTTTCTTCAAGAAGAATACCTTTATGAAATATGTGATTCCCGTCATGATCTTTTTGGTGATCGTTGCGGTGTTTCTGGCGCTTGTGTTTTCGGGCGATGAGATGGATCCGATAGACAATACCAACCCCAGTTCCATATCCGGAGCCTCGGACGAAAGCGTCGCCGTACTTCCGGACGGCAGCAACATTGTTGGCTCCACCGACAAATCGCTGTCCGATCTGATTAAAAACGATCCTCTTTCGCCGGACATTCTCGTCGATGCGGAATATCACGGTTGTGTCATCGGCGCGGGGAGTTCCCGTCACGGCATCATTGAGAACGGCGGCATCAGTTATACACTGGCCATCGGCGAAACACTGGGCGGTTCCTCTTGGGAGGTCACAGAAATTACAACAGAAACCATCACGCTTTCCGCGGGTAAGCTCACAAAAACTCTGACGCTCGCTTAAAATCAGATAGTTCTGTATCATCCGTTTCCATTACATAATAGGGGGACTGTACAATGAAGGGTAAACATTCCACAACGAAGTCGGTATTAGCGGCGCTGTTATCTTTGCTGCTTGTGGTGAGCGTTCTTACGCCAATGGCTTCTTTTGCGGAGACCACGGGGAATTACTATACCGTGAGGTCCGGCGACACGCTTTCCAGAGTTGCCGCCGCTTATGGAGTAACCGTCGCGGAGCTTGTCAAGCTGAACAACATTTCGAACGCCGCCATTATCTATCCCGGTCAGGTGCTTCTATTGCCTGACGGCGCCGGAGCGACTTCGAATAAGGAGACGATTTCGGACAATTCGTACAACAGGGTTTCGCTCAGCTTTAAGGATGCGGACTTGTTCAGTGTACTTTCGGCAATCGCACGGTACACCAACTTTACGCTTCTTTTTGTAGGTAACACGACTACGGTTACCATAACCCTTGAAGACGTCAGTCCCTTGACGGCTATCGACTATGTGCTGCGTTCGGTGGATATGTCCTATATCCGGAACGGCAATACCCTGATGATTGGCACCGTAGAAGTCCTTAACGCTAAGTTTATGGACAGAATCACGCTCGCCAAGTTCAGTGTCCGGTACATAACCATTGAAGATTTGGTTTCCCAGCTGGGTACGCTCGGCGTCAGCATCACCACCATCAAGGCTTCAGGCGCCAATACCGGCAGCTTCTTTGTCAACGCCTATCCTATGCAGATGGCCACCATCCGCGAGCTCATTGAGCTGCTCGATACCAAGGCCAATGTTAAATTAGGCAGCGAGGGAATCGCCGGCTGTCTTTCCTATCTGGATATGAAGTATATGAACGCCAGTACATTCAGCGCTTTTCTGGGGCAGCTCGGTCTTCATGCCGGTATCGTTCTGGAAAGCTTTCCGATGAGACTATTTATCTATACTTCAGGACAATCGCTTACCAACATTAAGAAAATTAAGGCGCTTGTAGATATCCCCGCCGCAGCCTCCTCAAAAGAGGAAGATTCCACAACTCCCACAAACGGCGGACAAGACACCACGAACGCCACCGGTTCCACCGATTCCACCGACACTACCGATACTACCGATACTACCGGCGGCAACGGCGGTACCCCGGTTGCGGTTTCGGTACTCCAGAAGCTGACGCTTGCGAACATTTCGCGCGCTGACGTCGCCAATGTTCTCACGACATTCGGTCTTTCGGACAAAGTCACCGTGCTCGGCGTCGAGCGCCTGACCGGCCGGACTATCTGGTTATACGGTCCTAAAGATAAAGTTGAGAGCGCGCTTGTCATGGTTACCAGCTTTGACGTTGAAAGCGCCAACGAGAAGAACTGTTTCTTCAACTATGAGCTTGAGAATATCACCGCCGTCGAATTTATCACCAGAATAGAGCGCTTTACGACAATCGGCGAGGCGAAGTTCTATACCACCAGTGATTCCGAAATCAGCCATACGGTTACGGTTAATTGCCCGGCCGACTTAAAGCAGACGGTTATCGACATCATTGAGCAGGTAGACACCAATACGCCCAAGATTTATAAGGTTATTGGCTCCGCCAGCAGCCAGACAGGTGTAGACGACTTTAAGATGAAGATTGCTCTGTTGTCACAGCTTACCGGCATCAGCGCCGACTGTTTCTTCTTCTCAAGCGACCTTGACACCACCGAAGAAGGCGCGAGATTTGTCGTGTACGTCTATGAGTCTTCCGAAACCATTGCCCTGATTCAGGAGCAGCTCGAGGCTATCGGATAAAACCCACGAACTGTATTGACAGGTTTGGAGTGAAGTAATTGCAATATCAGAATAAACTGAGCAATTATCCCGTATCGCTGGAAGACCTTCTCCGCATGACGGTAGAGAAAAAAGGTTCGGACTTGCATTTGGTCGTCGGTATGCCTCCGTGCATCCGTATTAACGGCGATCTTGCCAAACAGGATTTCCCCGTAATGCTTCCCGAGGATGTTGAGTTCACCCTGTTTCAGCTTTTGACTCAGCGTCAGAAGGATGAGTTGCAGAACAACCTGGAACTGGACCTTTCTTACTCCGTCCCGCGATGCGCGCGTTTCAGAGGGAATGTCATCGTCCAGCGCGGTACATTGGCGGCTGTTTTCAGAGCGATTCCATTCGATATTCCGAACATCGATATGTTAGGACTGCCGCCCGATGTCAAGCGTATTTGCAGCCTGCCCCGCGGGCTCGTGCTCGTCACCGGTCCCACCGGTTCCGGAAAATCCACAACCTTAGCGGCGATGCTCGGATACATAAACGGCAATTACGAGGAAAACATCGTGACGGTCGAGGACCCCATCGAGTTCCTCCATTCGCATAACAAATCCAGTATCCGTCAGAGAGAAATCGGTTCGGATACCCATAGCTTCAGCAATGCGCTGCGACAGGTTCTGCGTCACGACCCGGATGTCATTATGATTGGTGAAATGCGCGACGCGGAAAGCATCTCCATCGCGCTGACCGCAGCCGAAACCGGACACTTGGTTTTTTCAACACTGCACACGCAAACAGCTCCGCTGACTATTTCCCGTATCGTTGACACCTTTCCCGAGGGTCAGAAGGGTAACGTGCGTACACAGCTTTCCAATACGCTCAAGGCCGTCATCTCCCAGCAGCTCATGCCCACCATCAACGGCAAGGGACGAGTTGTGGCCGTCGAGTATATGACAGATACGCCTGCTATTAAAAATATTATCCGCGAGGATAAGGACCATCAGCTTTACGGCGCTATGCAGACGGCTATCAACGTCGGTATGCAGACGATGGATCAGGCGCTGCTCAAGCTTCTCAAGGAGCAGAAGATTTCCAAGGAGACGGTGATGGAGTACTGCGTCGACAGAACCGAGGTTCAGCGGCTTATGTACTCGTCGGGTTACTAAGATAACAGGGGGTCATACCATTGCCATCATACGTCTATGAAGCGCTCAATAAACAGGGCGAGTCGATTAAAGGGAAAATTTCGGCTATTAACACCGACGAAGCTTATGACAAGCTTCGTGAGGCTGGTATAACGGTAACCGATCTTTCCGAAGAACGCACAAAAGCAGTTAAAAAGCTGAAAGGAAAGGTAACGCTTACCGACCTTTCGCTGTTCAGCCGTCAGCTTTCCGCGATGATCAGCGCCGGTATTCCCGTTACACAGTCTCTGCAGACGCTGTCTTCGCAGACCGCCAACGCCGTGCTTTCGGCAGCTATCAAGGACATTTCTCAGAACGTAGAATCCGGTATAGGGCTTTCCGATGCCTTTGCGATGCATAAAGAAATATTCAGCGAATTGTACTGTTCCATGATTGCCGCCGGTGAGACGGGCGGTATGCTTGAAAAAACACTTGCTGCTCTGGCCGTGCAGCTGCAAAAGGACAAACAGCTTAAAGATGCCGTCAAGAGCGCCATCACTTATCCGAAGATGATCGGTATTTTCGCGGTAGTACTTCTTATCGTCATGCTGATTGTCATGGTGCCGATTTTTAGAAAAATGATTCCGGAATCCTTAGAGGTGAATCCGATCACCGGTGCGATTTTCGCACTTTCGGCCAGTATTCGTACGAAATGGTATTTATACATAGCGGGAGCAGTCGGATTCTATTTCGTGATAAAAGTCCTTTCAAAGACAGCTTTCATGCATAACCTTTGGGAACGCAACAAGATGAGAATGCCGCTTGTCGGCGAACTGATCAGCAAAACGATCCTCGCGCGGTTCTGCCGCATTCTCGCTACGTTGTTAAATGGCGGTGTCACGGCGGTTCAGGCGCTCGAAAGCGCCGGTCCCACCTCAGGCAGCGATATGATCAAGGAGGCGGTTGTTCGGGCGATAGGCGACATCGAAAACGGTCGGTCTATTCACGAATCGTTAGAGGAATCGGGACTTTTCCCGCCAATGCTTATCAGCATGATATCCATCGGCGAGGAGGCCGGTACACTGCCCACGATGCTGGACAAGGTGGCCGAGTTCTTTGAAGAGGATGTGACGATGCTCTCAAAGAATCTGAGTACCACACTGGAACCCATATCGCTGATTGTAATCGGTTTGGTCGTCGGTACAATGCTGATTTCGCTCTATCTCCCCATATTCCAGGCAACCACCGCAACCGGCGCATAGTAAATACGAAAATAAAACAGCAAATCCTTTTAAAAAGGAGTAGATACAATGGCGAAGATTAAGGCAATGATAGGAATTGAGATGGACGCGGGAGCCATTCGGGCGGTCGAGCTTATCAAGAGCGGCGATCACGGACGTGTTACGGCTTTCGCAAAGGTACCCATAGAACGGGGTATCATGGAAGAGGGATTCGTCAGAAACCCCGAAAAGTTCTATGCCATCCTTGAAGAGATGTTAAAACAAGGCGGATTTAAGGCACAGGACATTGTTGTCGGCGTCAACAACGAAAACGTCATCATGCGTTTTGCCTCGTTTCCCAAGGTTCCTGATGATAAGCTCCGTAAAATGGTGCTTTTACAGGCGCAGGACTTCATCCCGATCCCCGTCGCCGAGATGGAGATTGACTATGTGGTTTCGGGCAACAGCAAAAATGACGACGATCAACCGATTTTGAATGTTCTGCTTGTCGCCGCGCGGCGTACGATGCTTGAAAGTCTGATTACGCTGTTCACTGCCTCTAAACTGAATGTCTATGACATTGACAGTTCCGTTCTGGCTTGGTGTCGGGCGGCGCAAGTTTACAGTGAGAAGAAGACATATGGCGTCTTCAAGCTCAGCGATGACGTCATTAACTTTTTGGCGCTGGATAACGGCGAGATCAAGATGGTGCGTTCGCTGAACGTACCCGAGCGATCGGCTTTCTTAGTAAAGAGCGCGTTTGATAACCCGCATAGCTGTACGGATGATGACTATACCGCCATCGCCGCGCTGCTCAGTACGGAGCTGTCGTCATCGATCAGCTATTATCAGATGCAGGGCTATGAGCCTATTGAGACGGTGTTCTTTTCCGCGCTTATGGAAGGGGAGTCCATCGTCGCGCAGAAGATGAGGGAGACAGCTTTTGTTCCCGTTGAAGTTCCGCGTTTCTATAATGATTTTGAAACAAGCGAATTTAACGCTGCGGAATACACGGGCTGCATCAGCTTAGCTTTGGAAGCATTGGAGGGATAAACTAGTGTTAAAGGTAAGCCTGTTACCCGAAAGTTACCGAAAGAAGGTAAGCGGGTCAAAAAAGAAAGAAACACTGAAAAGGCTTTTCTTGGACATTCTTATTGTGCTGCTTGCATTTTTAGCGGTCGTTCTCGGTACGAGAATAGCCGTTCAAAAGCGGCTCGATGAAATGATGAAACAGAATGCCGCGGTTGAAGCCCAGTTCCCCCAGCTTCAGAGCTATCAATCCCTTTACAATGAACTTTTTCAGCAGAAGCAGCTTATTGAAACCGTTTCGGCAAAAGCGCCTTACGCGCATGACTTTGTGGTCAGTCTCGGCAACGTTGAATGTCCCGGTCTGTGGTTGACCGTTATCAACGCTGAGGATTGGTTTTACACAAAGAACTGTACACTTGAGGGCAAGTGTTTTTCCAATACGGTTTTGAAGGATTATATCAAACAGCTCCAAAAGCTTGAGGGCGTTACAGCGGTAACGCGGACGGCATACACGGATTCGGGAGAAACTTCGGTCACGGGTGAGAAAATTTTCTCCTTTACGCTTACCGTCACCGTCAGCGGCACCGGCGAAAAATTAGCGGAGCCGACCGTCGTCGCTACGACGGGCGAGGGTGCTTCTGAAACTACAACCGGAGGTTGACGCCATGAAAAAAGAAATCAACTTAAAAGATATCAATCTCAAGAATTTGAAAGATTCCCCGATATTCTTTGCCGTTCTCATCGGTCTGTTTACCGTGCTGGTGCTGGTATTCTCTGTTTATCTTATCAACGACATTTTCTCGCTAAAAACCCAGATGACAGAGGTTAAAAAGAAGTATGAGGAGAATTATCAGCAAGTCGTCGCCCTTAAAGTGATACAGGCAAAGTACGGTCAGCTTGTCAAAGAGAAGGACGCGCTTGACAGGATGTTGCCGGATGTCGGCGATACCGAGGAATACACCTACACAATGATGCAAGAGTTGTACGACGTTGCAGACAAGTTCCATTTGTCCGTCAATACAATGGAAAAGCCTGTCGTTTCCACCTCGTATACGATGGAAATTACCGCTCAGCTTACGGTCCAGGGTACCTATTCAAATATCACCGCATTTGTTGATTATTACGCCGGACTTGAGGCCATCCATCGGATCGAAAAATTCGATATTTCCGGACATTCAGATGAAAACCTCAAACAAGCGGAAATAACCGTTGTGGCGCTCACAAAAAGCAATTGAACTGTATTGGGCAAGTCTCCAATCAATCGCTGTGCAGAGGTAAAAGTTTGAAAGAAAAACCTTTTAAACGAGAAGTTTTATCCTTTCGGGCAATGAGTACGGCGTGAATCCGGCTTTGCCGACCGGATAAAACTTCTAGCCAACTGCGAAAGGATAGCCATAAGAATGGAAAATAATGTCGTCATTCCCGGCAGTATAGGGTATTTTTTAATCAAGACCGGAAAAATCACGGAAGTCCAATTGTTCGATACGCTGGATCTTCAACAAAAAGAGAAAGGACTCCTCGGCAATCTTCTTGTTAGGCTGGGCTATTGCTCCGAAGATGATATCGCCAAAGCGCTTGCCGCCAAAACAGGCTGCAAATTTGTTTCCATTGACGACATTGGCGTGAGCGTCACCGCCGCGAACCTGATTCCTACGGAGCTGGCTGTCAAAAACGGCATTCTGCCGCTTTATCAGGACGACCGTGTGCTCTATGTCGCGATGAAAAACCCAAACGATGTCGTGACAAGGGATAACCTTTCTCTGATGACCGGAGGTCTTGAAATTGTTCCCGTCGTTACGACGGATGCCGAGCTTTCCGCCGCCATTGAGAATTACGTCAATGCCACCTCCAACATCAATCAGTTCTCCAAGGAAGAAGAGGAGGAGGACGCCGAGCTTCAGGCGCTTGAGGAAGCCGGCGTCGATGAAAAGCCCGCCGTTCAGCTTGTCAATCAGATCATCAACAATGCCGTCAAAGCCGGCGCCAGCGACATACACATTGAACCGATGGAAAAAGCCATGCGCGTCCGTTACAGAATTGACGGCGTGCTGCATGAGATATTTCAGAACCCGATCCGCTATCACGCGGCGGTCGTATCCCGTATCAAGGTTATCGGCGGCATGGACATCGCCGAGCGCCGCATCCCGCAGGACGGTCGCGCGACCGTCAAGATTGAAGGCGTCACGTTTGACATCCGTATTGCGATGCTTCCCTCCGTTTACGGCGAAAAATGCGTCATGCGTCTTTTAGAAAGAAGTTCCAAATCCGTACAGCTGAAGGATATTAAATTTTCCAAGGCGCAGCAAAAGCTTTTTCGGGAAGCCATTAGTTTGCCGTACGGCTTTGTGCTTGTCACAGGGCCGACAGGCTCCGGTAAATCGACGACGCTGTACGCGACGCTGTCCGAGGTCAGCGACATCACCAGGCACGTTATTACGCTTGAAGACCCTGTTGAGCGACGTATGGAAGGTCTCTGCCAGGTGCAGATGAACACCAGAGCGGGCATGACCTTTTCGGCCGCCCTCCGTTCGGTCCTCCGTGCCGACCCCGACATCGTCATGGTCGGTGAAATCCGTGACGGCGAGACCGCGAAGATCGCGGTCGAATCAGCGCTCACCGGACATATGGTTTTCTCTACTCTCCATACCAACGACTCGTCGGGCGCCATCACCCGTTTGGATGAAATGGGTGTTGAACCGTTTTTAACCGCGTCTTCTGTCGTTGGAGTGCTGGCTCAGCGTCTTGTGCGCGTCCTGTGTACCCGTTGCAAACAGGCATACACCATGACGCTTGAGGAAACGCTTAACCTGATACCGGATTTTCCGGTCGAAGATCGTAAGCCCGGAGACATATTGACGTTTTACCGCCCGAAGGGCTGTATCACCTGCAACAATACCGGCTATAAAGGTCGTATGGGCGTCTTTGAATTTTTGAGAATGACTGAGCCGATGCGCGAATTGGTGTTAAAAAGAGCGAGCTCCGCCGAAATCAAGACGCTCGCCGTCAAGGAGGGAATGCACACGCTCCGCCGTGAAGGTCTTGACAAGGCGATTGAGGGGTCTACCTCCGTTGAGGAAATCCTGCGCGTCATCGTGTAAAAATTTAACATTGCGTTAACAATTGCGACAAATTATATATGACTTTTTTATAGTATTATATAATTAGGAATTAGGAATGAGGAATTAGGAATTAGAAGTGAACGATAATTTCGCACTCAATAAAAGCAAGCTTTTTGCAGTGAGAATTGTGAATTTGTCTCGATACCTACAA
>CAYYFY010000008.1:0-17229 GCA_964471035.1 uncultured Eubacteriales bacterium | reverse complement strand
CCCTCAACAACACGATAGAACCGTCCCCGTGAGTCCCCCGTGAGTCCCCGTGAGTCTCTCCATAAATTACCTGCGCGAATCTTCTTTTTTAGGCTTGACTTTTATTAGCAGGTTTATTAAATAGAAATTTTTTCACGCGATTCATTTCTTCGGTAGAATTGCCATATAAAAAGTATTTTCCACTTTTATAATGATTGACAACACAACCATTTCGCAATTTAATAATAATCGCGTATTCTTGTTGCTCTACATCAGAAACACCAAATTCTTTATTTAAAGATTTCTGTAATTCATCATTCCATGTCATCGAATCCATGCGATTATCACTCCAATTTATAATATTTCATGAGACTAGGGGAGACTGGGGACGGTTCTATCGTCCTATTATTCTTTGACCGAGACGATAGAACCGTCCCCGTGAGTCCCCGTGAGTCTCTCGTGCTTTACTCGACTTCGAATTCTTCCTTCGACGCGCCGCAGACAGGGCAGGTCCAATCTTCCGGCAAATCTTCGAATTTCGTGCCCGCCTCAATCCCGTTATCGGGATCGCCGGCGGCTTCGTCGTACTCGTAACCGCAAATGGTGCATCTGTAGATTTTCATCTTAAAATCCTCCGTTTAATAATTTTCGGCGAGCAGCAGGAAATAGGCCTTCGGGTGCGCGCAGACCGGACAGACCTCGGGCGCTTCCTTGCCGACGACGATATGACCGCAGTTGCCGCATTTCCAGATCTTGTCCCCGTCCTTCGAGAACACAAGGCCGTTTTCGACATTTTCAAGGAGTTTAAGATAGCGCTCCTCATGATGCTTCTCGATGGCGGCGACGCCCTCAAACAGCGCGGCGATCTCGCCGAAGCCCTCTTCCTTGGCGGTCTTTGCAAAGCCGGCATACATATCGGTCCACTCAAAGTTTTCGCCCGCGGCGGCATCCTTCAGGTTGACAGCGGTGTCGGGTACGCCGCCGTGCAGGAGCTTGAACCAGATTTTCGCGTGCTCCTTCTCGTTGTCGGCGGTCTCAAGGAACAGCGCGGCTATTTGCTCGTAGCCGTCCTTCTTGGCTTTGCTCGCGTAGTAGGTATACTTGTTTCTCGCCTGGCTCTCGCCGGCGAAAGCGGCCATCAGATTGGCCTCGGTTTTGGTACCTTTTAAGTCTTTCATGGGTCAATTTCCTTTCTGTATTGATTATTACTCAGCGTCGGCCTTCCAGAGGCCGTGAAGGTTGCAGTACGCGTAGGCTATTTCCGCCTTGTCGTCGTCGGTCAGAGCGAAGGTTATTTCCGGCGCGCCTTTGGGATCGAGAACCTTACGCTGACCGCCCTGTTTTGTCTGGAGATATACCCAGGCGATGTGGTGTTCGGGGGTCATCGGATGCGCCGCGGAGCCAATCTTCACGGTAATGAAAGCGCCATTTGCCTCGACTATCGGAACGTGTTTTTCCTTCGCGGCATCTACCGTGTTCGGGACAAGCTCAATCATCTCCTCGCCGCAGCATATGACGGGCACGCCGGCGTCCTCTATAAGTCCGATGATATTCCCGCAGTGCTCACAGATATAGAATTTTTGTCTCGCGACAGCCATTTTAACCATCCTTTCAAATTTTATTTTAGGGCTTTCGCCCATAAAAACATAATTATGTTCAGTGCGCCACGGTACAGCGCGGGCAGACGCCTTTGAAAAAGACGTTGCGGTCGGTCACGCGAAAGCCGAAAAGCGCATCGGAAGCAAGGCTTGCGGTATCGATCGGGAAATCGGTTATAGCGCCGCACGCTTCGCACTTGAAATGCCCGTGGTCTGTCGTGTCAAACTCGTAACGCACCTCGTTCTCCTCAATGGTGATCTCGCGGATGAGCCCCGCTTTCAAAAAGGTTTTAAGCGTCGTATATACGGTTGATTTCGACAGCGTGGGCAACGTTTTCTTGAGCGCGTCATAGATCATATCCGCCGTCGGATGCACCGGATGGGTCGCCAGATACGAATAGATGACCGCGCGCTGGTGCGAGGGGTTGATCCCTCTCTCCAGCAGTGCGTCGGCAGCTTTCTGAATGTGACGTTCCATACGGTTCCCTCTAACAATAATGATTATGATTTAATAATTATTACAACTTGCGTATACTATACCATATACATTCTGAAAACGCAATAGATATTTCAAAAAAATTACAGACAAAATATCCTGTAATTTTTTCTTGCCTCCGTTCTTTTTTAATGCTATACTCCTTTTCAGGAGGTTTTTAAATGAACATCAAGAATAAAATTGTTTCGACCGCCGATAAGGTGAAAACCTACTGGAAAACGCCGCCGCTGGGCAATTACATGAACTTTAAGGAAATCACGGCGTACAGCGTCGGCGGCATCGGCGTTTACGCGCTGCTCTGCATCGCGAATTATGTCATTGTATCCGGTTCTAACTTTGTCCTGATCAACGCAACGGGTCTTGCCATCAAGGATTTACTGATAATATACTATATCTCCTTCTTTTTTGGACTCGGTTTTATCGGCATCCGCGCCAAGCTGATTGACGGGATGCGCAGCAAAAAAGGGAAATACCGCCCGTATATCCTCGTGACCGGCATTCCCTTGGCGATCGTGTGTATCGCCATGGTCTATACCCCGTACAACCTGATGCCGAAGATAGCGGTATACGGGTTCGTTCTGTTCTATAACCTGATTCTCCAGTTCTTCTACGGCTTTTTCAGCGAGGCCTATGAAAATCTGATTTTCGTCCTCTCCCCCAACACGACGGAGCGTTCCGATGTCACCGCTTTCAAATCGGTAGTCTATTCCATCGCGCCGACGATTATCAACCCTCTCATCCCCCTCATAAAAGATTGGACAGGCTCCGATGATGTCTATGACATAAAGATTTACAAGGTGCTGTTTCCCGTTACAGCGGTTCTCGGCGTCGCTTTAAGCGTAATCGTCTACGTCTACACAAAAGAAAAAATCGTTCAGGCGCGCACGCACATCATAGAAATCCGTTTTATGGACGCCGTCAAGGCTGTCGCCAAAAATAAGTATTTCTGGATTATTTCGCTGGCGGGATGGCTCGGCTTTCTTGAGGGCGCCTACGGCTATATTCTAACATGGCTCTGGAACTACGGTCACTACTGCACCGACGGTCAGTATTCCCTCATCACGCTCATCTACGGCGACGCGTGGACGTGGGGCATGATCGCCGCGCCGTTCGCCATACGCAGATGGGGCAAAAAGAATGTCCTCATCACTACCAATATGCTCAACATTTTATTTATCGCGCTGATGTGGCCAAGCCTTTCCGCCGACAGGGGCGCGGTTATCTGGCTGATTCTCATCTGCCTGTATATCAACGCTCTGATGACCTCCTTCTCCATGATTCTCTCCCCAAGCATCAACGCGGATATACGCGACTACCAGCACTATATCACCGGCGAGCGCATCGACGGTATGTTCGGTGCGGTCGGCGTTTTCACGAGCTTTATCGGGCTGGCGACCGGAACGGTCATCCCCGCTATTTTCTCGAGCTACGGCATCAACGACCACAACGGCTACAAGGTGTCCACCGACATTCTGATGGACGAGCCGGACATCATGATGAAGCTGATAAAGCTCCTCATTGTCCTGGCGACCTTCGGCGCGACGATGAACGTCCTCCCGTACTTCTTCTACGACCTGACTGAGAATAAGCAGCGCGGCATCGTCAAGGTCTTAAAAATTCGCGCGCTGTTTGAGGACTACGGCAACAATGCTCTTCGGGACGCCGAGCTTGTACAGGCTATCGACATTGTAAACGAGTCGCGCGAAAATTATAACAAGCAGCCCGTACCCGTCAGTAAAGCCGGACTTTTTGCCCCAAAACCGGCTAAAAAGCAGCGCAAAAGCGAAGTTGAGTATAACCGTTTAATCGAGACCTCGCGCTTTGTCGTCGATGAGATGGACAAGTTTGATACGGAGCTTGTCCAGACGCAGGTCTCTGTCGCTAAAGGTGTCTATTCGGCAGGGCTTGAGGGTATTCTTCATTATGACGACGGCGCTCTTGCCGCCGCGCGGACACTTTCAACACAGACGAAGGACGAAAAAGACCTGCGCAAGGTTTCCGTCGAATCGGCTAAAGCGCAAAAGCGCAGTAAAAAAGCGGCGCTGAAAGTTTATCCGAACGGCGTAGTTCCCTTCGACCGCGGCATCTTCGATACGCTGTTCGCCGAGGAGGACGCGATTGACGAAGCGCTCGACCAGAAGATTAAGGCGCTTGCCGAGGCAAAAACCTTAAGCGATGCCGCCGGCGCCGACGCGCTCAAAACGGAAATACGCGCTCTTAGAGCCAAGAATGACGCGCTGAAAAAGGAAATCAAAAAAGCCACGGACGCCAATTCCCGTTTCAACGCTTCCGCCAAGGCGTATCTCGATGCTAAAAAGCTCCTGACGCAGCAGGAGAATTACAGCCGATTCGACGAGATCGCCGCCCTTTATGACGACGCCAAGGCGCGCGCCGAAGCTGCCGCCGAGAAAGAAGCGGAGGAAAAGCAGATGAAAGAGGAAGCTGAAAAGGAATTCGCTAAAAAACTCAAGGAAGAAAAAGCCGCCAAACGCAGAAAATAATAACAGCTCGGGCGCGGTCAACAGCCGCGCCCTAACATTTGATATGGCAGCATGATTTTACTGTCAAATTTTCTTTTCTTTCATATTATAGATATATGAAGGGAGGGAATATTGTGAACCTTTTCTGTAACAACAATATCTGCTGGATCATCCTTCTTGCCCTTGCCGCTTACTACCTTTATACAAAGGGCAACGACGGCTGCTGCTGCAATACCGGCTGTAACACCGGATGCAACACGGGCTGCGGCTCGAACAGCGGATGCGGATGCGGCTGCTGCCGCTAAAAGCAAAAGGGTCCGGGGGCAAAAGCCTCCGGATTCTTTTTTATGACCATTCTCTCTGCGAGGTTTGAAACGATTTACCTTTCAACCTTTTGCCTGCTGAGCATTACATATGCGTTTTGACGTAACGGATGAGGTCGTCCGCTTCTCTTTGACTGCGGCTGCCGACCGTAAAGACAAGCCCCTCGGGTTTCAATTCCTTAAAATGCTCCTTGATTTCATCGATCGACCAGTCATAGAGCCACAAGCCCTTGCCCGCGTCCTGTATTTTATGCAGCACGTCCATCCACTCGAGCGTGCGCGGCTGTCCCGCCCCCGGCACCCACTGGATGGCGTTGATTCCCTCAATGGCTAAAATATCGTCGAGATTTTTCAGTGCTCCCGCCCCGTCGATATGGTACAGCGTATTTTTCAAAAACGCGGCTTCCTCCTCGATGGCGGGCAGAACAAACTCCCTCGTCTGTTCGGGGCTGAGCATACAGGCGAAGTCGCAGCTTGTGACGGTGAAGCTCTCCTCGCTGTACAGCGGCGCCCAGCAGGTATAGCCGCGGCTCTGCATATCCCCCGCTTCGCGGAACATATTGAAAATATCGGGATAGGTATTTCGCACCGCGTTAAGGGTCTTATGCACCTTTTCGGGACAGTCCATGATGTCGTAGCAAAGCCCCATCGGTCCGCGCAGGGCGCTTAACGCGTCCATATTGCTGTGCATATCGAGCGTCGCCAAAAAGAAACGGTCTTTCGCAAGCTCCGCGCCGCGCTCAAAGAATTTTTTAACCCTGTAAAAATACCCGCCCTCGGATTTGTCGATTTTCACCTCAAAATTATCCCAGTCGTCCACGATAGGCTGCGCCCATGTCGTATAGGTTTCGTCGTTCGTCTTAAGCGGTGCGCCGAGAAAGGCCGCGTACTGATCGGGCCCGAGCGTGATTTCAAACGTCGGGATTGATTCGCCCGCGAAGTACATCGCCGCCGCGCGGGCGTCGCACTGATTGAGAAGCTCATCAAATGTGCCGTCCATGCAGTGCTTATAGCAGATAGCCGGCGTCCACCCCGCCGACGGCGGGCGCACGCCGTCCTTCGGCGCGGTCACGCAGATCAACGGCCTGTCAATGACTTCCCGTTCCCAAAAAGCGCGCCAATAGACCTTAGACTCCTCAAAATTCGGTTTATTGATCATGAGACACCTCTTTCTCCGCCCGATAAACGCGGTTAGAAGTTATTCACAATAGCCAGCGCAGCTCTGTAAAAAGCCGAACGTCCAGGGTTCTCCGGCGTTACTGAGCGTTTTATTCAGATTTTTTGTTTTCAAAAATATCTCGGGGTGATCCAGCACATCTTTGTGGACATAAGTAAACAGTATCCGGCTGCCCGGCGCGACGGCGCCGATATATCGGATCCGCACAAAACGGTCCTCAAAGAGCCGCCTTTCACGGGGATAAGCGTTTTCCATAGCCCTGAACAGCGCCATAAATTCCGCCGTCCTGCTGGCGTTATCGTTCATTACGTCCAGCCTCCCTCTCAATAATACCCATATTCGAGCGCGGCGTCAATAAAAATCATATAATTGCGTTCAGTCTGTTTATTAAGCGGCCGGTTGATGGGCGCGGCTGTCGGCATGATAACGTACCGCCCGCCCTCCTTGGCGCTCCCCATACAAAGGCGCACCTCGTTATGCACCTGCTCCGCCGTCCCGTTTTCCAAAAGCTTAAGCTGGAGATTCCCGAAGACCGTCATACGGTCTTTGGTTTTTTGCTTTATATCATATAACGAAATATCCCCGTCGGGCGGCGCCTCGCAGGGGTCGACGGCATCCGCGCCGCTGTCGACGATCATATCGAGCACCGTGCCGATCTTCCCGTGGGAATGGATCCGCACCTTGCCGCCAAAGCGCTGAATCAGTCCGGTCATCTCGCGGATATACGGATAGACATATCTTTCAAAATGCCGCGGCGACAAATACGGCGGCGTGATGTATTCCGGACCGCATACGCGGTACAGGTCGATCGTCTTCGTTTCGAGCATGGTTTTGAGGTTTATCATCTGCCGCCGGTGGATCTCGTCAAGCGTTTCTTTGAAATGCTCCGGCTCGGTGAGCGCCCATACGGTCGCCTCGCCGAATTCCATCAGCTCCATGGCGGTGCACGCCGGGTCGGAAACCGAGGCCATGACGATACCGTTTTCCCCCAACTCCGCGGCGACACGCGTATAATCCGAATAATCATAAGTTGACTCAGCGAACGGAATAGACAGCCACGCGTCGACGTCCTTTGTATCCTTACAGAAGTGCTCCGTGGTCCATGTCGTCATGACCGCGTCGCGGCGCTTTTGCACACGGATCAGATCGCGCGACTTCGTTTTGAGTACCGTCTTTACAACGTGAAAATCCCCCTCGTCCCAGCGCTCGGTCACCGAAGGGCAGGACGCGGCAGATATTTCACGCGGATTGTACATGGTGATGCCGTCGGTATGTGCCCGTATATATTCCATGAGCGTTTTGTAGGAAGAATCATTGTTCTCAAACGCCTTGGAATTGAAACCGCACAGTTCATAAGTAGAGATCGGGACCCTGTCCGCAAGCTCTCCGCGCAGCGTTTTATGCAGCCGTTCTTTTGAGGTCATATCTCCCGTCCCACTTATTCATCAATTTCTACTGTCAGCACAAGGTTGTTTTGCGCCGCCTGCGTAAGGACGCGGCGTATACCCGCGGCGTAAGAGCCAAGATTATCTTCCAGATCGCCGAAGTTGACGACGCGAAGCGTCGTCGGCGCTCCGATTTCCGTCAGGCAATCCATCAAAGCGTCGAGGTTGTTGCCGTAATACGCGGGAAGACACAGAGCGGTCTTAACCGCCGCGTGAAATTCCTCCCGCGAGCGTATCGTTTTTCCGTCAAGCAACACTGTCATTATGGTGCACCGTACAATAGCATATAATATTCATAATGGTCCGCAGTATAATAGATAAGACCGTCGTTTGAGTAGACAAGGCGTTTGGCGCCGCGGTCGTCCGCTCCCAAGGTATCGATATCGCATTCATAATATTTGCGTCCACTCTTTGTGGGTAATTTTCCCTCGTAATTGCCGAATAAATCCCCACCGATACATTTGCCCGGAGCGTAGGGTTCGAGTGAACCGCCCGGCCATCCGAGGGCTTTTGCCTCGCTCTTGGTGATGAAGTTAGACGGAAGACAGCTATAGGTATGGATGTACAGCGACACATCCTCTTTGGTCGTATATATGCCGTCTTTGTCGATAACACCTTGAAAGGTGGTTGTGGCAGTCGTTGTCACGGGCGCGGAGGTGGTCGACGTCGCAGAAGTGTCACTGGGATTGCTGTAAATGGCATATTCCACCGCCGTACACCTGCCGGCGGAATAATCGCTGAAGGACCAGCCGTCTTTTGGCATAATATAGCCATTCGCCGAAACGGTGATTCCGCCTACAGGGAGGTCTGAGGCTGCGCGCAGCACGTTTCTGGCATCGTCCACCCTTACGAACCCGTCGCCGTTCACGTCATAGACCGCCTTGTCGGTCACCGCTTTGATTTTGGCAGCCGCGCGCAGAATCTCGCGGGCGTCGGCGACTGTCGGTCTGCCGCCGCTGTGATCGGCGTCGCCGATAGCGGTGTCCACGGAAAACGAAGAAAAAGTAAACAGGACGCAAAGCGCCGCGAGAAGGATCATCGCGCCGACGATAATACGCAGCGGCTTCTTCATAACAGCACCCCTTTCACGCCTTACTCCAATGCCACCGAAAGTCTTTACATTCAAGATATAAACTAGGGAACCAGGACGAGGAACCTGTCCCCATGTCTTACTCGCTCCCCGTTGTTTTTGTTTCGCCGAAGATTTTTTGACATACCAGGCAATCGCTTTATCGACTATCCCCTGCTTTGAGCCGCCGCCCGATTCGCCGCCGCCCGACGCGGAGCTTATGGCAGCGCTGTCGGACAGGTCGATTTCTTTCGCGGAAAGCTTATAGGAGTTCGCGAACATATCGAGAACGGACTTACGCACCATGCCTTTGAGCGGTATGTGCGCGATCATGCCGTATGTCGCGGCTTCGCCCTGCTGCGCGAGTTCGGGATGCGCTTTTACGTGGGCAACCGCGTCTTTGAGGTCGTTTATATAGATGTCTACAACCTTTTCATGCGGCGCCGTCACCATCGCGTGCAAGGCGTCCGGATGCTGAAGTCTGTCTATATGCCAGCCCTTTGTCTGCATCACGTCGCCTACGGCGAAAATGTTTACGTCGGGGTCGGTGGAACGGTATGAAATTAAGGAGGCGGGAGGATTTCCGATTACCTCAAGCTCCGGTATCTGAGCGATACCGGCTTTTATGCGGTTCACGGCGTCCATCGTCCGGCGGGCAAGCTGTGTATATCCGTCCATACCGTTTGCCTGAATAGCCGCCCACGCCGCCGCGTAGGCGCCGCCCGGTCTTGTGCCTAAAAGCGCGGGGGAAGCGAAAACGCCGCCCGGCCAGTCGTGCTCGACATATACCTGATGCTTAAAATAGTCAATGCTTCTGTACAGTATACAGGAAGCGCCCTTCGCGGCGAAGCCGTATTTATGAATATCCGCCGATATGGATGTAACCCCCGGTACACGGAAATCCCAAAGCGGCAGTTCTATACCGCTCGCCTCTATAAACGGGAGGATATATCCGCCGACGCAGGCGTCGACATGCATCGGTATTTTATGCTCTTTGGCAAGGGCGGCAAGCTCCTCCACGGGGTCTATCATCCCGTGGGGATATTCGGGCGCGCCCGCTAAAATCATAACGGTATTCTTGTTTATCAGCTTTTTTACGGCGTTTACGTCAACCCTGTAATCATCGGCAAGTCCCGCTTTGCGCACCTTGACGCCGAAGTATTCCGCACCCTTTCCCCAAGCCACATGGGCGGTTTCCGGCACGATCATCTCAGGCTTCTTAATCCCCTTCGCGCGTCCCCAGTCCCTGTAGGTCTTGACGGCAAGCATACAGCTTTCGGTTCCGCCCGCGGTCATCACACCGCAAGCTTCTTCGTCCACATGGAAAAGCTCCGCCGTAAACCCGACAATCTCCTTCTCAAAACGCTTAAGACTGTGGAACGCGGTGGGATTAAGCCCGTTGGCGGAAAAAAACTTCTCATAAGCTTTTGCGAGGAATTGCGTGTATTCCTCGTCAAGGTAATAGACAAGGCTCCACGTTTTCGCGTTTTTGTAATCGGGATCGTCGGCGGCGAACGACTCAAGCTGTTCGAGTATTTCGCCGTAAGGACGCCCTTCCTTCGGAATTTTTGAATTCATTGTTTTAGCTCCTTTTATGTTAAATCAAAAAAGTTGGTACAGATAATTCACGGCTATGCCCAAATAATTTCCTATCGCGTAGCCCACGACACCGGTAGCCAATCCGGAAATCAGTATATCGGTATTGTTAAGGGCTGCCGCCACAGGCGGAACAAACGGCGGGGAGCAGATAGCGGAGGCGGATGTGATGATCATCGTGTCCGTATCAATCTTAAAAAGCTTGCTTAAGAACGCATGCAGCATAAGGCTCCCTATGATACCGATTGAAACGTAAGCGAAGATTACCGGTTTGAAGTTGATAAGCGCCCTAAAATCGGCACTCGCGGCGACTGAAAAGCAGAACACATAGATGATGTACATTCCAAGCTGAAAAGAGCGCCTGATCTCCCGCACCTTTTTAATGAATGACGCCGCAATGCCCAACGACGTAATGGAAAGCATCATAACCGCCATCCCGAGACTGCCGTCAATCTTACTCACCAGCATATTGAGGACATACGAAATCACGAAAATCACGGTTGATATTAAAAATGCCGCCGCTAAACCCTTGGCGTTTTTCTTCCTCAATATCTCCCTGTAAGCATGAACCGACTCGTCTATCCGGTTCTCCTGCTCTTCCTCGCCTTCAGCGGCAACAGGCTTCTCATAAGCCTTCATACGGAATACTTTCAGGAAAAACTTCCGTCCTATGGTTGAGAGGAAAAATATGTATAAAACGGACATGACGGAATCGTATGTATTGAAGATCACATAATCGTTGGCGGTCATACCCACCGCCTGACGTATAGAACCGAGATTGATGGTGCCGCCTGTATATACGGCGCACGCGGCAGCGGCAAACTTCGGGGAATCCGGGTCGCCGCGCCCGATGGTCAGGTGAATAACGACAGTCACGACGATAATAGAAATCGTCGCTAAAAGCATACAAAACATGCCTTTCTTAGCGTTTTTGAACCACTTTTTAAGGTCCAGGGAAAATAAAATCATTGGCAGCGCGATACAAATTGAAACGCTTTGTAAAAGACTTAGAAAACTGTCGCCTCCTTCGGCGGAAACCATGAAGCTTTCCGGAAGGATGCCCAAGTTGCCTACTATCATACCCAAAAGGTAACAAAGCAACACGATTCCTACTTTTTTAAGCCACTCCACCTTGACGCAAATCCAGATAAGCGGCGCCGGCACAGCGAAAAATAAAACCACTGTGACTACATTGATAAATGTATCCGTATTTCTCCCTCCTTCTTGTCCGACATTCAGCCGAACATCGTTATGAGTTTATCATAATTTTTCCATATTGACAATCTATTTTAGCTTTATTTAATGCCTGCTGAAAGTCGCCTTAAAACAAGCGGGAGGCTTTTTGCCTCCCGCTTTGCTTTTTAACGCGTATTTATGTGCGGTTTTTCGCTGTCGCGCTCGCGTATCCCCGATGCGGGCGCACCTTGCCGTTGAAGGTGTGATAACACATTTTCAACCTGCTATTAAGACGATAGAGCCGTTCCCCGTGTCCGCGGTTTGACGGATCCGCTCTGTCTCATCAGTATCCGCTTGAAGGACAGAGCGGCGCCTTTGTTATTACACGGGTGCGTTCACGTTCGAGTTGATTACCCATTTATACCCGCACTTAGGACAAGTTATCGGCACACCTTCTCCGGAGTCGTTATCGTTGTAAGGAAAGCCGTGCTGACAAATCGGACATTTGATAAAGGTTGTCATCTCAATGTCGAATCCGCCCGTCACTTGTTCGACAGCCTCGTCAGCCAGTTGTTCAGCCTTTTTCATTGTGTCATCGCTCATGATTACTTTTACCTACTTTCATTTGGTTGAGTTATACTTGATTTCCGGACATTTCGGCGGCTTTTCGCCGGTCGCTTATTATTCACCCGACGGATTCATAGCGGTATGTGAATCGGGGTCAAACATAATTATGACATCGGACTTACCCGGAAATTTGTACCCGCAGTTGGGACATTGACTCGGACCTTCGTTCCCCGCGCTTCTGTAGTAAAAGCTGAACTTGCATTCCGGACATTTTGCCTGATGTACCTCCGGTTCATTGATTCCCCCCGCCACTTGTTCGAGGACCTCGTCGGTAAGCTCCTCCGCTTTTTTGATCTCTTCGCTCATGATTTTTCCTCCTTAATAATTTTGAATGTTACTTTCCCAAATCGTCAATGCAATGCGCGTCTGATTTTTGATGCCCAGAGCCTCCTTTCTCCTCAATCATCTGGCGGCTGACGAGCTCATGGAAATATCCTTTTTTTTCATAGAGCTCGTCAAACGTCCCTTCCTCGGTGATCTTACCGCCGTCCAGCACATAGATTTTGTCGCAGTTTTTGATGGTGGACAGCCTGTGCGCTATGATAATACGGGTGCATTTCAATTCCGCCAGCGCGTCGGAGACGTGTTTTTGCGTGATGTTGTCAAGCGCGCTTGTGGATTCGTCGAAAATCAGAATTTTCGGTTTGGGAGCCACCGCCCGCGCGATCATCAATCTTTGCTTCTGCCCGCCCGAAACGCCTCCGCCGCCCTCGGTGATAAGGGTGTGCATCCCCATCGGCATGGCTTCAATGTCTTCGGCAATGTCGGCAATTTTCGCCGCTTCCCATGCGTCCTCAGGCGTTAGACCCGGGGCGGATATAACGATGTTGCTGTAAATATCCCCCGTGAACAGCTTACTGCCCTGCATGACCGTGCCGATCTTGCGGCGCAGGGAAGGCAGGTCGAGTTTCGAGATGTCTTTATCGTCAAAGTAGACAGCGCCTTTGTTCGGCTTCTCAAAGCCTAACAGGAGCCGTACAAGCGTGGATTTCCCGCAGCCGGTCCTGCCGACGATTGCCACATACTGCCCGGGACGAATTTTCATACTGACCGAGTCCAGTACATTCTTACCGCCCTCGTCATAACGGAAGGTAAGATTCTGCACCTCAATCCCGCCCGATAAATTGGTAACGACCGTCTTGTTGCCGCTGATTTCGGGGACGGTTTTCATAATGGGGGCTACAATGTCAAGCTGCGGCTTTAAGCCTGAAAAGAACGTAGTCAACGTACCCAGCGACAGAATCGAAGCTGAAACCATGCCGTAGGCGGTGTTGTATGCCATATATTCGCCTACGTCGATTTTAGACACGATGGAGATAAAATACACGACGGCAAGCCCCGCCGTGGAGATGACCGTGCTGATGACGCCGGAGTATTTCAGGATAAACGGCGGGTTGTATGTAAAGTTCGCCGCCGTTTTGTATTTAGAAGCCCACCTTGTGAATATCCGTTTTTCCGAGCCGGTCAGCTTGACCTTTTGGATACCCGACAGCATGGAGTAGGTCATGCCGGCAAGTTGTGCCCCCGCGTCCAGCGATTTTCGCTGTATCTTCATGCTTGTCAATGTGGTGATGATATTCATAACCAGCGTCGCGCCTATGATCATCAATGACGGAACCATCAAAGCGGGCGTGATACTCACAATCTGCGTGAAATACGCCAACGAAAACAGCGCGGTCAGCAGCGTCCCCGTGATGACTGAAAAAATCGAATGGCATATCGACGGGATCAGCGAAAGTTTTTGTGACAGTTCGCCGGCGGCGTACTTTTTGAAAAAGTCCGCGGGCAAATTCAGCACCCGCATCATGGAAGCCGGTTCAACGGTGTTGGATAACCGCATAGTCAGGCGGTACATTATCATATTCCGGCTTAAGGTTAATATCTGCGCGGCAAGCGCCATCGAAACCATCAGCACGCCAAGTGACCACAGCATCCCCGCGTTGCCCTGCGGGATAATACGCGCGTACAGCAGCAGTGATATTCGCGGCTGAACAAGTCCCAACAGCGTTGTAACCGCCATAACCGTGAGGTAGAAGACTATGTCGCTTTTGGTAACGGTTTTAAACATATACATCACCAAATCCGTCACGGACAGTTCACGGTTGGGGAAAGGCTTGTAAAAGCAGTAGGCGACAGCGTCTATGTTTTTCGCGCTCCTAGCGTTGAGCGCAACGTTTTTACCGCTCTCGTAGTCGAAATATGAGTATCCGTTTTTTGAAGGAAGCAAGGCTACGGTATCGCCGCTCTCTTTGTCGGAACCGGATGCTCCGGCAGCGCTTTTCAAGATACCCAGCATGGGACCGCCGGCGTCCGTCCACCATTTACCTGTCAATTCCACACGGCGCTTCATGATGCCGGAGGGCTTCAGGCAATAGTTAATGTATTCCGCCGTGTCGGTGATACTGTCGGGAACCGGAATAATGTCCTGCCCGAAATATTTCATAATCTCCTGCACGGCGTTATGGGTTTTCTGCCGCGCAGTGACAAGCCCCGCCTTCGCTACCGCCTCACCCATGACGATAGCCGACAATTCGGTAAACGCGGAAGAAAAGTCGTCCTCGTCGTTTTGAAGGCGATTTTTTATCTGATCCTCGAACCAGTTCAATTCATGCTCACCAGCTCTCTGTATTGCCCTTCCTGCGCGTACAGCTCGTCATGCGTCCCGCGCTGTACGACCTTGCCCTTGTCAAGCACGATAATTTCGTTACAGTCGCGGATGGTGGACAGACGGTGAGCGACGATGACTGTCGTGATGCCCCTGTCCCGCACGGCTTTGATGACGTCGTACTCCGTCTTGGCGTCAAGGGCGCTGGTCGCTTCGTCCAGTATCGCGACCGTTGGGTCGCCCGCTAACGCGCCCGCGATTTCAAGCCTTTGGCGTTCGCCTCCGGAAAAGTTTTTGCCGCCCTCCATCACATCGGCGGCGTAACCGCCGTCGCGGTCAATGATAACGGAATGTATCTGAGCGTCACGCGCCGCTAAAATGACCTCAAAATCCTCAATGGATTTGTCCCACATCTTGATATTGTTGTTGATGCTGTCCTGAAACAGGATGATGTCCTGATCTACGACGGAAACCGAGCTTGTGAATATCTCCCGCGGCACTTCGTCGGCGGTCTTGCCGTCAAACAGGATTTCGCCGCTCCACGGCTTATACAGGTTGCTGATGAGCTTGGCGACTGTCGATTTCCCGCAGCCCGAAGCCCCGACCAGCGCCACGCTGTCGCCGGGGTTCAAGGTCATGCTGAAATGATCCAGCAACGGCTCGGACAAGCGGTTATACCCAAAGGTAAGGTCTTTTATCTCAATACGGCCGGACAGCTTATTAACGTTCTCCTCCATGTTGAATTCTTTGTATTCCACATCGGTCTTATAATTGAACACGTCCTGCACCCGCTCCATGGATACTTTGGTGTGCTGCATTTTAAGTCTGGCGTTTATAATCTTGGAAAACGGCGCGAGGAAAGCGCTTAAAAACCCCTGAAACGCGAAAAAGATACCCACCGTCATACCGCCCTGTATAATCAGGTACGCGCCGATCAGCAATACGACGATATTGATGGTCTGGCTGACAATCTGCGGTATCATTCCGACTGACATTTCCAACTTTTTCGCTTTGATGCCGGAGTCATTGACGGCGGCGTGAAACCCCGACCACTTTTCAAAGAAGCCGTCCTCCGCGCCTGCCGATTTGATGGTTTCGATCATCTCGACACCGGCTACGGTCATCGCGCCCAGCTTGCCCGCGTCACGGGAGGCAACGCGTGAAATATCCACATTTTTCATGGTGGTAAACCGGTTGATCGCGTAGTTGATTATCAGCGATGAAAAGCCGATGATCGTCAATAAAACACTGTATCGCAGCACAACGAAGAGATAGAAACCCACCATGAGCGCATCGATGAACAGCGGCGCGAACAACTGGATAAGCGACAGTGAGATGCCGTCGTTTTCACTTTGACGGGCGGCAATATCCCCCGCGTTGCGCGAGGAATAGAAGTCCATCGGCAATCTTAACGCGTGCCACATGAACATACCGCTGGACACCACCGCGAATTTCGCGGTGATTTTCAGGTTTGTCCGCGTGTCAATAACAGAGAGCAGTATGCTCAGTAAATGAAAGGCCAAGAGCAACCCGATAAACCCGTATGCCGACCATCTACGCGTTTCGGCTGACAGGAAATCGTCAACGAACACACGGCTCATGAGGGTCGATACAATGCCGATTATGGCGGTCAGCGCGCTCACCATGACGATAAACACAAATACCGGCACCGAACCTTTAAGCCGTTCTTTGGCAAACGGCCAAACGCTTGTCGGCTGGCCGCTCGGCTTAAAATCCTTACCCGGCGTTATGGAAATGGCAATTCCCGTAAAGGCTGTGTTGAACTGCTCGGTCGGTACTTTTACCTCGCCGCGCGCCGGGTCGTTGATAACGGCGAAGTTCTTCGCGAGCTTCGTCAGCACGACAAAATGGTTCATGTTCCAATGAATGACGCAGGGCAGCGGGATGTCACAGAGCTGATCCGGCTCAGCGCGAAAGCCCTTTGCCTCAAAGCCGTACATGCGGGCAACCTTGAGGATTGCCGTTGCCGAGCTGCCGTCGCGGGACACGCCGCAATCCACGCGCAGGCGTTCCAGCGGCACCCACTTTTTATGGTACGCCATGACCATGGCGAGGGAAGCCGCGCCGCACTCCACCATTTCAAGCTGCAAAACCACCGGGACCTTTTTAGCCATACCGTCAGACCCCCGCGTTCCCGAAGAATAAATCCCAAAGGGGGTAACCGGTAGACGCGACGAAAACCGCTAACCCGACAACAGCGACAGCGATACCTATAAGGATCAGCCATATACGGGGGTTCAGCACCTTGACATAGGTGTTCATATCCTCCGGACCCCGAATTTTTTCCACCGCTTCTTTTCTGAATAAATCGTTTTTCATAGCGAGGTTCCGCCTTTCTTTTCCCATCATGGCGAACAGAATGTTGTCCACTATCCCACAATATAGTAGCACGTTTAAAAAGCTTTTACATCATACTAAGGTATGAGAAAAAATATAAATATAGCATATCGCTTTTAACAATCATTGTCAATAATACAATAGAAGCAAACAAGCGGGAGGCTTTTTTGCTTCCCGCTTGTTAATGATTCTTATTCTTGCGCAGCTTGTTTGCTGTCGCGCTCGCGGATTTCGACGCGGCGCACCTTGCCGTTGAAGGCGGAATAGCGCATTTTCAGCCTATCAACAACACGATAGAAC